>DASUFG010000640.1:0-2315 GCA_036274715.1 Agriterribacter sp. | reverse complement strand
TAGCAATGGTTCCCTCATGCAACAATTGTTCGGGAATCAATTCATATTTTAACATCGGGAAACGATGTCCTTCCGGAAGGGGATGTGTATATATGGGGGCATAAGCGATATGAAGCATAGGCGAAGGTAAAGTACCATTATACGTTAATGCCGCCACTTACCTCTATCCGCTGGCCATTAATCCATCTCGCTTCCTCCGTACAAAGAAACGCCACCACGCTGCCTATATCATCTGCCGCACCTACGCGGTTAAGCGGCGACAGGCTGCTGAGTCGCTCCTTCAATTGCGGATTGCCACGAATAGCCGCACTATTAAAATCCGTTTCAACCGGACCGGGAGCTACCACATTGGCACCAATGCCCAATGCACCCAATTCCTTTGCCAGGTATTTGGTAAACACTTCAATTGCACCTTTCATGGATGCATAAACAGAGTACCCGGGGTTTGAAAACCTGGTGGTGCCGGTGGAAATATTGATAATGCGGCCGCCTTCGTTCATATGCGGTACCAGTTTTTGGGTGAGAAAATAGATGCCCTTAAAATGTACATTCATGAATTCAGTAAAAAGTGCTTCCGTTACCTGCAAAAAAGGAACAGTCGCACCCATACCGGCATTGGTCACTAAATAATCCAGATGATCTGTATCCCATTTCGATTGCAGCGTATAAATGACTTCACTTACAAACTGGTCCAGTAAAGCAGGCTGGTTCATGTCCAGCGAAAGAGCTGTTGCTTTTTGTCCGTTGTGCTCAATTTCCTGCACCACTTTCGAAGCCTCTTCTTTATTGGCCCTATAGGTAATAACAACATCGATCCCCTTTTTGCCCAGGCTAAGCGCCATATCTTTTCCTAAACCCCTGCTACCACCGGTGACCAGGGCAATTTTTGATTTTGTTGACATCGGAATAATTTAGAATGTGGCTGCAAAGCTATTGCCTAAGCAGTTTAATTTGTATAAAATGTATTGTATTAAAATTGTGTCAGCTGTGTAATGTGGGAGTTAATGCGGTATAAATCGCTGCCTCCGGCTACCGGAGAGCATCAACTTGCATGAAGAGGGTCGCAAGGTAAATGGATGCAGCAGAAAGCACAAAATTTCTGTGGGAATTAACCCCGGCCCTGGTTAATCTTTTGTTTCATTGCCGGTGTCTTCTGATTCAGCTGCCGCTTCTGCCGCTTCAACCATCACTGGTGTGTTGTTTTTGATGGTAAGCTTCAGGTCGTTGTTAAGCGAAAATTCAAGATATTGCCCTGCAATTAATTTTCTGGTAGTTTCATCCTCGCGTAAAAGATCCGCAAATTCTTTGGCAAGAGGGTTCTGTTTGATCTCAGAATTGATCCGCCCTTTGTTCAACTGGAGTTGCGAAAAACTGAATTTGATCTTCCGCCCGCCCGTGGCCCGTTCAAAATCTGTATAGTTCATGCCCAGCGTTTCCTCTGATGTGGTTGCTGACCGTTTTAAAAGGATTGCGATAACCGGCAAATATTTCTTCCATGTTTGTGTGAACATACGTCAAATGGTTTATGTTTTACGAAAGGTTGAGTATGTAAACTGATCCTCTCAAAGAATATGCGGGTGCAATATCACTATCAATTATTTTCACTTAACCGGGTGAACTCGGCACCATTGTAAATACGGGCTAAATTGCTGTCTTTTGTTTTTTCCCACTCTGCCAGTTTTGAATCCGAAACAATACGCCAGAAGTTTTTTGACTTCAGTTCATGATAATCATTGGTGCGGATAAATAATCCTTTAAGGGTAGCCCTTTGTTTAAAATGAATATTCACCTTGGCATTCTTTTGCTGTTTGCTGTCAATGAATTTCTCAATCATGTCATTTGTCATACTTCAAAACTGTTTAATTAAAATAAAATCCCGATCTTAATCCCACCTTATCATTCACTGTCGCTGGTATGTTTCAGGCTATCACGTCTGCAACTGCTCCAATGGCTGGAAGTAAAGAATTGTTCTGTTGGTATCTTCTTACTATCCAAATCTGATGATGAAATATAAATTATCAAATCAGACGAAAAACACAATCAATATCTGAGTAGCGGACCGGTACAAATAAAACGAGAGCAGGAATTGTTCGTCTACAAAGCATTAAACTGGATGATATAACGAAGGTAGGGAATATTTATGAGAGCGTCATTTTTTTCCGGAGAATATGATCTTTACCCTATAAACATGAATCCTTGCAATAAAACGCCTTGGGTGTATGCATTTTTTATGGTTGCTGAAAGGTAGGCAAAAAATAGACTGCTCCTCAAGTAAAGCCGGGTGAAAAGTTTGAACCGTTACAACCACGCTTTCC
>DASUFG010000639.1:0-5279 GCA_036274715.1 Agriterribacter sp. | reverse complement strand
CCTGGCAAGCCTTGCATTTCCCGTATTCATACTCGTTATCTTTAACGTAGATAATCATGCCTACCGCATTTTTGCCGTGGCAGTTGCACTACTTGTTATTCTTACACATCAAAAAAACATTTCACGGCTTTTAAAAGGCAGCGAGAGCAAAGCTCCGATATTGAAATATCGCGACCGCAGGAAGCTAAGACGATAGCTACCTCTTTGTTATTGTTAGATCAAAAATAACAATCGGCTGTTTTTTTGGTATAACAATTGAAATGTTTATCCTGGATAAAAATTCAAATTAGAATTACATGTATTTAAAATCATTCATCTTGGTTTGCCTTGCGGCATTCGGATTATCGTGCAGTCGAAATGCCGTTACAGGTAGAAACCAATTGCAATTGTTGCCAGAGTCGGAGTTGCAGGCGATGGCCAAAACGGAGTATCAATCCTTTCTCTCGCAGAATAAGATCGTTAGTGCTTCGGCAAATAAAGATGCAGAAATGGTACGACGGGTAGGCAATCGAATTGCCAAAGCTATTACCGAATACTATAGTTCAAAAAATAAAGGTGATGTTCTGGATGGATATCAATGGGAATTTAATCTTGTTGACTCAAAAGAGGTAAATGCCTGGTGCATGCCTGGTGGCAAAGTAGTGGTATATACCGGGATACTTCCGGTAACACAAAACGAAGCCGCGCTGGCAGTAGTGATGGGACATGAAATTGCCCATGCCATAGCGCAACACGGCAATGAAAGAATGAGCCAGCAACTGGTAGCAGAGGGTTTTGGCTCTCTTGGTAATATTCTAACTTCCGGCAATACCTCTGTAAATAATATTTTCAATGCTGTTTATGCACCTGGTGCACAGGTTGGAGTGTTGTTGCCTAATTCGCGCAACCAGGAACTGGAAGCAGATCAATACGGCTTGATTTTTGCTGCATTGGCCGGCTACAACCCCAAAGAAGCTATTCCTTTTTGGGAAAGAATGGCAAAGGTGGGCGGAGGGCAAAAACCGCCTGAGTTTTTAAGTACGCATCCTTCTGATGAAACCCGCATCGAAAAAGTTCGGAAATACGCTGAAGATGCATTAACATATTATAAACCGCGCCAATAAAGGTTTTCAGCTGTTTCTTGTTTTAAAAATTCACTAATTTTCATTCGTTTTTGCCGGCTATTTCGGTTGCGCCTTGGTCATCCCCGATAATTTCACTATTTTTGCTTCTCCTTTTTCCCAACAATCAAAATTATGTTGAAGCATGATGCAGACTATGTTTGAAAAACTTCAACTTACTGAAGAAAAGAATTTACTTATTCAAGGCTTGCCCTCTTCGATTGAAAAACAATTTGTCAAAATTTCATTTGCCAAGAATGTTACGCCATTACTCAAATCAAGGCGAATAGATTTTGCATTGATTTTCGCCATTAACGAAAGACAACTAAATGGTATTCTTAAAGAAGTGTTACCAGCGCTTGACAAGGAAGGTAAACTCTGGGTTGCTTACCCAAAAATCACTTCCAAAATCGTGAGTGATCTTAACCGCGATTGCAGCTGGGAAATGCTCAATCAAAATGGCTTCGAAAGTGAATACCAAATTACTCTGGATAATGTTTGGACGGCATTGCGTTTTAAAAAACCTGCCAGCGTTAAAGTATTGCCGGGTTATGTGAAAAAAAGTGCATCCGCCGCGATAAACGGGCTTCCCACAAAAACCAAGACAAGATCGTATTTGTCGAGAAATGCTGTTAACGCGGCAATGGAAAAATAATTTCCGTACGTACAGAATATACCGGTCCGTTTTTATCAATGTCAAGAGCATTACAACAGAGAGTTATCCTGTGTGCATTATTTTATTCATCAGAAAGTGCCACCCTATTTCACTTAAAAATTACGGTGCCGTGATCTTTGACCAGCATAATTTCAAGTTGTTTGAGATGTTGGTGGGTCTGCAATAAAGTAAGTTGCTCTTCGGTAGATTGAGCTTTTTCAAGGTCGCGCTGATTCTCGTCAATCAATCTTTTTATTTTTCGCAGTTTCAGGTAATTCAGGGTGGAGAAAACCTCGTCCTTATACAGGTCTTCCCGGGAGGGCAATGGTCCGTCATAATGATCTTTCCAGTTCGGACTTAAATCGTAGCGGGTATCCATTAACCCTATAATAATCGCGCTCAGCTGCTCATCCTGGCGGTACAAAATATGCTTAGGACTAACATCAATACCATTTTTAACCCATGACTGGTAAGTTTCAATTGCCAGCAGCATATCTTTGCTGTCGATCAGTTCATGTAACCCATTCGTTTCGAATTCCTCAAATATATAGTCTGCAACAGTATTCTTTTCATCCCACTTGTAAGTGCCAAATTCGAGCAATGCCCTTGCCATGTTTCTTTCAATCAATTCATCCTTATTGAGCAGGGCCAAAGAATCTTCTTCGGCGGTTGATATTTCTTTGCCAACTGTTCCTTCGTTGAATTTTGAGTTCTCAGATACCGTTTGGTATTCCTGTTTGGCAACCCGCTCCCGGATGAATTTATTGACTAAAGTATTCAGACCCGATTCATCAATTTGCAGCAGCCCCGAACATTGCCTGATATAATCCTGCTGTTTGGTGAAATCTTCCGCTTTATTTAACCTGGAAATCGTTTCGGCGATACGGTTAACTACCGCCGCTTTTTTATTAGAATCGTTACCTGCATCCTTAAGCGAAACCTCTAACTGAAAAAGAACAAAGTCCTTTTTATTATCGGCAACAAATTTTTTAAAAATTTCGCTACCCGTTTTTTTTACATAACTGTCCGGATCTTCGTTATCAGGTATCAACAACAATTTCACATTTAACCCCTCTTCCAGTGCCATATCAAGTCCGCGTAGTGCTGCCTTTATACCTGCCTGATCGCCATCGTAAATAATAGTGAGGTTACTGGTGTATTTTTTTATGAGCCTTAGTTGGTCAGGCGTTAAGGAGGTACCACCACTCGCGACAACATTTTCAATGCCTGCCTGGTGCAACGCAATTACATCGGTGTAACCCTCCACAAGCAAGCATTCATCTGCTTTATCAATCGGCTGCCTTGCAAAATAAGAACCATACAGAATTTTGCTCTTACTGTAGATTTCATTTTCAGGGGTATTGATATATTTTGGCGCCCTATCATTTTTCCCGATGATACGTGCACCAAAGCCAATTATTTTTCCGGTGTTATTATGAATAGGAAAAATAATACGGCCGCGGTAGTTATCTACGAGGTGCTCGTCTCTCATGACAACCAGTCCCGTCTTTTGTAAATTATCAGGATTATATTGAGCAGCCATGGCTGCCCTTGCAAATCCATCTCTTTGCTGGCCGCAATACCCGAGCTGGAATTTTTCAACAATGTTTGTATTAAATCCGCGTTCTTTAAGATAACTCAGGGCGATGTCCTGACCTTCTTCGCTATTCAATAAAAGATCGGAGAAATATTGTTGAGCAAAATTGTTGATGATATAAAGGCTGTCGGCGGTTTGATGTAATTCACGAATCGCCGGACTTACTTCCGTTTCCTCTACTTCTACATTATACCGGTTGGCAAGCCAGCGCAAAGCCTCTGCGTAACTGTATTTTTCATGCTCCATCAAAAAACCGATCGTATTGCCGCTTCTCCCGCAACCAAAGCATTTGTAAATCTCTTTGGTGGGAGAAACCGTAAACGAAGGCGTTTTTTCATTATGAAAAGGACACAATCCCAGGTAGTTTGTACCCCTTCTTTTGAGCTTTACAAAACTGCCTACTATATCAATAATATCAATCCTGGAAAGGATTTGCTGTATGGTAACTTGTGAGATCAATCAAAAACTAATTAAAGATTATCGTTACAAGTTAAGACGTATACCAGTATCCATGAATTTTTTTTTAAGCGGGTGGTTTGCAACAATTTAAAAATGTATTATACGTTATCATAGCTGTTGTCTATATCCTCGAATAACTAAGAATAATTTCCTATGAAGAGAATTATACGGTTCGTACCCTTACTGTTATTGATGTATGTCAATCTGTATGCGGGCCATACAACGGGCACGGCGCCAACGGTTTTGGCAGCCAATTTTACCGCTCCTGTAACTACAGGCTGTGCACCGTTAGCTGTATCATTTACAAGCACATCCACTATCAATGCCGGTGATCCGATAGTAAACTACAACTGGAATTTCGGCGATGGCGTTACACTTAATTCAGCCAATGCTACTCCATCCCACACTTATTCTACCGCAGGGGCCTTTACCGTAACATTAACCGTTACCTCGCAAGGAGGGAGTACCAATACAATCATAAAAACCGGGTTTATTACAACATTCAGCAAGCCGGTTTTCAGTCTCGGCCCCGACCTTACGATCTGTAACGCCACTCAAATTCTGTTAACTTCGGTTTCAGGGTATGATACATATATCTGGAACATACCCGGTGCCAATACTTTTCCCAACTACTTTGTAACGCCCCCCGTGGGCGTTAATACATATTGGGTTGAAGTGGGAAATGGTACCTGTACAACCAGAGACAGTATAGTTGTAACCGTTACGAATTCATTAATTGGAAAATTTGGTTACAATGTAGTAAGCAGTTGCGGCAATGTGCAGGTGCAATTTACCGACAGTTCCTCTTTCTGTAATGCTGCCAAGCCTACCACCTATATAGGATGGCTTTTTGATGGTGTTGATTATTACGAAGGAGATAATGTAACCCACACATTTACAACAGGGGGAGCGCATGATGTTACCTATCTAATAATGAACGATTTTGGTGATGAGGTACAAATCGATTCCGTAATTACGCTACCCAATCCAACTCCCGGACCATCCCCGGTTAACATGGGGCCGGCCAAAAATATTTGTCTCGGTAATAGCGTACAATTAGACGCAGGTAATGAGCCTGGGGTGACCTATGCATGGACACCGGCCACTGGACTAAGTAGTACAACCATATATAACCCTGTGGCTTCGCCTACTGTCAACAGAACCTACAATGTTACCAAATCAAAATGCGGTGTGAATGAGTCGGGTTCTATTACTGTAAATGTGAATCCACCTTTAACCGTTGATTTAGGACCTGATCAAAGTATGTGCCCAGGCGGTTCATTATTATTAGATGCAGGAGTAACCGGCGCTACCTATCAATGGGGCAGTACCTACAACCCGCTTGCCTATATGGGCGAAACGGGACAAACTACTTTTGCGCTCGGTGCCGGGCAATACTGGGTGAGAGTTACAAAAAATGGTTGTACCGCTAGTGATACCATCCTAATTACTGCGAAACCCGCTGTTG
>DASUFG010000638.1:0-5852 GCA_036274715.1 Agriterribacter sp. | reverse complement strand
CTCTCATGTACCTGTTAATAACGATGTAGCCCAGTATAAAAAGCGTAGTTACACCGAGTAAAACCAAATGTAAGTAACCGATAACAATAGAACGAAACCCGAATGCCAGTTTACCAAGCGCCGGAACAGCAGCGCCCGTTTGTAATAAAAGTTTGATGGTTAGAGCAACAGCCGATAATCCTACCAGCCATTTGCCTAATGGAGTAATAAGCGGTTTCAACTGTTTGAAACGTTCCTTAACCGCCCTGAATAAGAGGGTAAACCCGGCAAGCTGGAAACAAATGGCAACAATAACCAGTATATATACCCACAGAGGAATAGGAAGCCACAAAGCCGACAAAAAATAAGCAGGGATGCATGACAGGGTGAACAACCGGAATATCGTTTTATGATTGCTTAAATCTATCCCCAGGTCATGTAATTTATGAACCAGCAATCCCATACATGCAAAGAAAAACCACCCGTTGTACTGAAAATGCAAAAAGAAATAGGATGATGCCAGGTATCTGTCGGGTTGTGCCGTTTTGGTAGCCATCATTATAGCCATTGCAAAGGCGCCGGCAGAGGAAATAACATTAAAAAAAAGAGCCGCTTTAAACCAGGGATCACCGGGGCTTTTTTCCTTAGACCGGTTGATGTCGCGCCAATACATAATAGTGTATGCATAAGCAGCAAAGATGGATAAAGTGGAAAAGCTGATTGAGTAAACGCCGTATCCCTGGAAGGGAAAAGTAAACAACATACCATAGGCTGCAATAAGATTGGCGATTAATACCGGAGCGTATTTCTTAAATGGATTTTGCTGCCCGGCATACATCCGCGATACCAGCAATGCCATTAATATTTGCGTTACCCAACCGGTAAAGGCAAAATGAGAATGCGCATGAAGCAAATGTTTTTGATGCACAAACGGAAACGCGTAAGCGATTTTATACCTCAGCAAAACACCTATAAAAGCAACAAGCATCAAATTAAATACAGCTATTCTGAACCAGCCCATTAAACTTTTGTCCATACTCAGGGAGTTTTTTGCAAAAAAACGAACTAATCGGTCAGCAGTATATGATCTAAGTCATATTCGCTACGTACACCTTGCCTTTATACATTACAGCATGATAGCACCTCAGGTCCAGCCCTCAACCCCGGTTCCGTAACAACCTGCGGGCCAGTAAGCCTTTTGCTGCAGGTAAATTAAA
Source organism: Agriterribacter sp. (assembly GCA_036274715.1). GTDB lineage: Bacteria > Bacteroidota > Bacteroidia > Chitinophagales > Chitinophagaceae > Agriterribacter. Next base: position 4,656 of record DASUFG010000638.1, on the reverse strand, counting down.
CCCGTATCCGGAGCTGCAGCATGCAGGTATTTTGCGAACCTGACATATATCATATCTTTTTTTGAGGATCATCATTTATTTATTCTTCAGGTTAGTCAACATTTGCAATATCATTTTGACGTGCATAATAATTAAAATTTGCTTTCATAATTAAAATATACTTGGTAATCTTGTACTTATAAAAATATTTTGTATGAAAAAACTACTCATTACCGGCGCTGTCGCTTTCATGATGTATGCCTGCGGCAACCAGGGCGAAACCAAAGATGCAACGAATGCCTCAGACGAATCAAAGGCAACAACGGAAAGTGGTAATCCCTCTTACGATCCTAAAAGAGGCGAGGGCAAATTTAAAAATGTTGATCTGGCGGCAGCATTAGATGCAGCCATGGCTCAAAGCGGGAAGCAGATATATGAAGTGAAGTGCGCCAGTTGCCATAAGCTCAGCGATGAAAGATTAGTAGGTCCGGGATGGAAAGGCGTAAGCAATAAACACCAGCCAGAATGGATAATGAACTTTATTACCAACCCCGATGCAATGATAGACCAGGACCCTGAACTACAGGCCCAGTTGGAAATATGTTTGGTGCGCATGCCTAATCAAAGTTTGAGCGATGATGATGCAAGGCATTTGCTGGAGTTTATGCGGCAGAATGACGGGGTAAAATAGAAATGATTTTCCCATTTTTTATTTAAATATACCTGATATATGAAACCTGTACAATGTACGTTAGTAGTATTAGCGATGGCTGCGTTAACAGGCGGCGTGAATGCTTGTAAGCCAAAAAGCGCCGGAACCGCTGTGAGCGGCAACGCCGCCGAAAAAGTATATGTACCACCCGGAAAGTACGACGAGTTTTACAACTTTGTTTCAGGCGGATTCAGCGGACAATTGTCTGTTTACGGAATACCATCAGGGCGTTTACTACGGGTGATCCCTGTATTTTCTTTAGACCCCGAAAAAGGATGGGGCTTTAGTGAAGAAACCAAGCCCATGCTCAACACTTCTCATGGCTTTGTTCCCTGGGATGACCTGCACCACGTTAACATGTCGCAAACCGGTGGCGAAATTGACGGTCGCTGGGTATTTGTAAATGGTAATAATACCCCCCGTATAGCCCGGGTTGATCTTACTACATTCCGTACTACCGAAATACTTGAATTACCGAACAGCGGCGGTAATCACTCTTCGCCCTTTATTACCGAAAACACGGAATATGTTGTTGCGGGCACCCGCTTTAGCGTTCCCATGGACGCCAGCATCGGCGATGTGCCCATCAATAGCTACAAAGAAAACTTTAAAGGCACGGTTTCCTTTGTAAGCGTAAATAAAGATAACGGGCAAATGGACGTTGCTTTCCAGATTGAAACGCCGGGTGTAAACTTCGACCTGAGCCATGCCGGTAAAGGCCCTTCACATGGCTGGTTCTTCTTCTCGTGCTATAATACGGAAGGAGCTAATACCCTGCTGGAAGTAAACGCGTCGAAAAACGACAAAGACTTCATTATGGCGGTGAACTGGAAAAAGGCGGAAGAATACCTGAAAGCCGGAAAAGGTAAGAAAGTACAGGTAAAATACGCACACAACACCTTCAATGAAGAAAACCACACCGCCACTTCCGAAATAAGAAGAGAAGTAACCGTGCTGGATTCACGGGAACTGGAAGGGCTTTGCTACTTTATTCCATGTCCGAAATCGCCCCATGGCTGCGATGTAGATCCCACAGGGGAATATATAGTAGGCAGCGGTAAATTGGCCGCGCTGATACCAGTGTTTTCTTTCACTAAAATGATAAAAGCCATAGAAGACAAGGCTTTTGAAGGTAACTTCGGCAATATCCCTGTCATTAAATACGAAGCCGCCCTGCATGGTGAAGTACAAAAACCGGGCTTAGGTCCCTTACATACCGAATTCGACGGAAAAGGAAATGCGATCACTTCCATGTTCGTATCTTCCGAGCTGGTAAAATGGAATATTAAAGACCTGAAGGTACTTGACCGCGTACCTACTTATTATTCCGTGGGTCACCTGATGATACCCGGTGGCGACTCTAAAAAGCCTGATGCAAAATATGTAATTGCCTATAACAAAATCACAAAAGACAGGTACCTGCCTACCGGGCCCGAACTGTCGCAAAGCGCGCAGTTATATGATATATCCGGCGATAAAATGCAACTGATCCTGGATTATCCCACCATTGGCGAGCCCCACTATGCGCAGGCAGTAAGAGCGGAGAAAGTGCAAGGCAATTCGCTTAAGATATTTAAGATCGAAGATAACAAGCATCCTTATGCAGCCAAGGGAGAAAAAGAAACCAAAGTAGTTCGGGAAGGCAATAAAGTGCATGTATACATGACGGCTATCCGTTCTCATCTTACACCCGATAACATAGAAGGCGTACGCATGGGTGATGAAGTATACTTCCATGTTACCAACCTGGAGCAGGATTGGGATGTGCCCCATGGCTTTGCTATAAAAGGCGCCGACAACGGTGAACTGCTTATTATGCCCGGAGAAACCACTACGCTTAAATGGACGCCGGACCGGGTAGGTATATTTCCGATGTATTGTACCGACTTCTGCAGTGCCCTGCACCAGGAAATGTCGGGCTATGTAAGAGTATCCCCTGCGGGCAGCAAGGTGCCGCTTACTTTTAGCACAGGTACCAATGTACCGGCAGAAGACGCACCGGCGGCCGGTCAATAAAACATTTCAACGGAATGCGCTTGCCTGCTGTGCAAATACAGGGGCAGCGCATTTCGCTATTTTTAGTGCTGCGCCATACGAAATGAAACGATAAAGAGGAAAATGCCACGCGGGCAAAAAAACAAAAGATATAACGATGAAAAGGAACGCAATAAAAGGAAACCTCCGGGTTATATTAGGTATTTGCGCCGTCGCTTTGTTTGCAGTAAACTATCTTCCCATATGGCAGATAGATTTAGATGCGCCTCAATATCCCGAGGGTTTACACTTATTCATATATGCTGACAAGCTCGCCGGTAACGTAGATATCATCAATGGCCTGAACCACTATATTGGTATGAAAACCCTGCATACCGATGATTTTATAGAATTTAAAATACTGCCTTACCTCATCGGGCTTTTTAGCCTCCTTATACTGTTAACCGCCATCACAGGCAGGCGCGGCATGCTCTATACCGTTTTTATTCTTTTTGTATTGTTCGGCATCGTAGCCATGATTGATTTCTGGAATTGGGAATACGATTATGGCCATAACCTCGATCCCAATGCCGCTATTAAAGTGCCCGGCATGGCTTACCAGCCCCCGCTTATCGGCTTCAAGCAACTGCTTAATTTTGGCGCCTATTCTATACCAACGTGGGGAGGATGGATATTTATAGGAACCGGCGTTACACTGCTGGCATGCAGTGTGCTTGAGTTGCGCAGGCAAAAAAAACGGAAAATACTTTCAACGCCCGCGGCTGCATTAGCCTTATGTTCCATTTTCGCGTTCACGTCCTGCAAGTCCGGCCCCGAACCCATTAAAGCCGGTATTGATCAATGCGCTTTTTGTAAGATGGGGATAAGCGATACCCGCTTCGCCTGCGAGTTCATTACCCAAAAAGGAAAACTATATAAATTTGATGACGCACATTGCATGCTTGAATTTGCAGCTTCTCCGCAATGGGATAAAAGCACCGTTAAAAATTATTACCTGTCCAATTTCAGCCAGCCCCAACAGTGGCTCATAGCCGAAAACGCGCTACTGTTAAAAAGCGACCAGTTAAGAAGCCCCATGGGTGGAAATATAGCCGCCTTTTCCAATACAGCGGATCAAAAAGCTGCCACGGAGCATTTTACCGGTACCCTGGTATCCTGGAAAGAAATAATGCCTTAAGGCATATTGACGACGCACCCGGAAACTGATCCGTGATATGGGCAGATTAATAATATTATATTTCGTACTGGCAACAACCCTCCCCGCCCAGGTATTAGCCACCATCATAAAAGTTGGCAGGGCACACCGGGTTACCACCATACAGCAGGGCATTGATATGGCTGCCGCCGGCGATACGGTGCTCGTAAGTGAAGGCATATACCGGCAGGGTAACATTATCATCAACAAGCCCATTGTACTCAAAGGCATTCATCACCCGGTATTAGACGGGGAAAAAAAGTATGAACTCCTGTCTGTAAAATCAGCCCATGTAACCGTTGACGGATTCCTGATCCGGAACTCAGGACATTCTTCCATGGTTGATATTGCGGGTATTAAAATTTATAATACGCACCATGTTACCGTTATCAATAATATACTGGAAGATAACTTTTTTGGCATTTATTCCCAGCAGGGAAGGCAGTGCACCATACAAAACAACAGCATAACCGCTTCCAGTGCAGCAACACAACTATCAGGCAACGGCATCCATTGCTGGAAAAGCGACAGCATGCACATTAGCGGCAACAGCATTGCAGGTCACAGGGATGGCATTTACTTAGAATTTGCCACCCACTCGCTGATCGAAAAAAACACGGTGCAAAAAAATCAACGGTATGGCCTGCATTTTATGTTCGCGCATAACAATACCTATACCGGAAATATTTTCCGTAACAACGGCGCAGGGGTAGCCGTTATGTATACCCGCAATGTAACGATGAAAAACAACCGCTTCGAAGACAACTGGGGCGAT
>DASUFG010000637.1:0-2406 GCA_036274715.1 Agriterribacter sp. | reverse complement strand
TGATTAAAATACATGTCAGAAACCATTCAATCCTGCTGCCAGCGTTAACTGGCTTTTTTTTTATAATATTGCGCAATCGTTTGCGTTATGGGTATCGTCATTCATCTATTAAAAGAATACATTATATATGTGTGGAATAGTTGCTTACATTGGACATCGCCAGGCGTATCCAGTTATTGTTAAAGGGCTGAAAAGATTGGAATACCGGGGCTATGATAGCGCTGGCGTAGCTTTGCTCAATCACGGGATAAAATTGTATAAGAAAAAAGGTAAGGTCGCGGCGCTTGAGGAAGCGACGCTTGGCAGGGAATTAGATGGCAATACCGGTATCGGGCATACCCGTTGGGCCACGCACGGAGAACCCAGCGACCGGAACGCCCATCCACATCTTTCGGCCAACGGTAAAATAGCCATGATTCATAATGGCATCATTGAAAACTACGCTTCTCTTAAACAGGAACTCCTTAAAAAAGGATATAAATTTCATAGTGATACCGATACGGAAGTGCTGCTGAACTTTATAGAAGATATCCAGGAGAACAATAACAGCACGCTGGAAGAAGCCCTGCGCATTGCATTAAAACGCGTAGTGGGAGCCTATGTAATTGTGTTGATTGACCAGGACAACCCGGAAACACTGATCGCCGCCCGAAAGGGCAGCCCGCTTGTAATTGGCATTGGTAAGGGTGAACATTTTTTGGCCAGTGATGCATCTCCCATCATAGAATACACCAAGGAAGTGGTATATGTAAACGACTATGAAATCGCCATCATTAAGCCTGAAGAACTGATCCTGAAAAACCTGGGTAATGAACGGCAAACACCTTTTATTCAAAAATTAGACCTGGAGCTGGCAGCCATTGAAAAAGGCGGGTACGATCATTTTATGCTGAAGGAAATTTTTGAACAGCCGCATACTATTTATGATTGTTTAAGAGGTAGGCTCGATGTGACAGCAGGAACGATTACGATGTCGGGCATACAGAACAACATGGAGCAAATAAAAAATGCCAACCGGATACTCATCATTGCCTGTGGCACATCCTGGCATGCCGGGTTGGTGGCAGAATATGTAATAGAGGAATTATGCCGGATTCCGGTGGAGGTGGAGTACGCGTCCGAATTCCGGTACCGCAATCCCATTATTCATAAAGGGGATATGATTATCGCAATTTCGCAGAGTGGTGAAACGGCCGATACCCTCGTAGCCATTGAAAAGGCAAAAGAACAGGGCGCGGTTATACTGGGCATTGTAAATGTGGTGGGTTCGTCTATTTCCCGCATCTCTCACGCCGGGGCATACACGCATGCCGGCCCCGAAATTGGCGTGGCCAGCACAAAGGCATTTACCGCGCAACTTACGGTGCTAACGATGGTGGCTCTGATGATTGCCAAAGAAAGAGCTACAATTAGCCATGACCGGTATATACACCTGCTTAACGAATTAAATGATGTGCCTGAAAAAGTGAAACTGGCTTTGGAACATGCAGATCAAATAAAAGAAGTGGCGCTAAAATATAAAAACGTGTCGGATGCGCTGTATTTAGGCCGCGGGTATAACTTTCCAATAGCCCTGGAAGGAGCCTTGAAGCTCAAAGAGATATCGTATATACACGCTGAAGGTTACCCGGCCGCAGAAATGAAACATGGACCTATTGCATTGGTGGATGACGCTTTGCCGGTAGTATTTGTAGCTACCAAAGATGCTTATCACGAAAAAATAATCAGCAATATCCAGGAAATAAAAGCCCGCAAAGGAAAGGTGATTGCTGTAATTACAGAGGGTGATGAAACCATTACCGGGATGGCAGACGACGTATTGCCCATACCCGAGGCCGATGAACTGATCGCACCAATTATCAGCACCATTCCGCTGCAGTTGTTTTCGTACTATATCGGTGTAGCTAAAGGGTACGATGTTGATAAACCCCGCAACCTGGCCAAGAGTGTAACGGTGGAATAAAAAGCAGCAAAATACAAGTATAAATTTTAAATAAAGCCCGAAATCCAAATTTTTAAATCCGAAACAAAGAACTAAATAACGAGATGCAAGTTCCCCAAAAGCCCGAATATTTGGATGCGAAATTCGCAGGAGAAGATCAGTAATCAAATAAAAGATGTAGAAGCAAAAAATACCCTCGAAACCGAAGGCGGGAACACAGATGAAAAACCGGAATCAAACAAAAGACCATACACCAGGAACTCTGAATTTCAAATCTCCGATCTCAAATTGATCTATGAACCAAATCAACAAAAAAGCGATTGACTCGCTGGGATACAATTTTATCGCTCCCGCCTTTCTTCCCGAAGGAAAAGATGAGTACCATCTTCGCAATATTCAAAACAGGAATGGCATTCAATATCGTGGTCTCACCGCCTGGGAAATTGAAGTATTGGTGCGTAACA
>DASUFG010000636.1:0-3144 GCA_036274715.1 Agriterribacter sp. | reverse complement strand
ATGATGAACGGTTTCAGATAGCCGTTTCCTCGGTCGATAAACTGTTTAATCACTAAACTCTTCTCATTGATCCGGTGTTATTTTCTTTATGCTTTCCCTGCTGAGAAAACACCGGCTGGTTTTTTATACTTCCTGGCTTTTAATCAATCTTTTCCAGGCTTATTCAACCGAGCTAATCGATGATGAGGCGTATTACTGGATTTACTCCCGTTTTCCCGACTGGGGTTATTTCGATCATCCGCCCGCAATTGCAATACTCATCAAAGCTGGGTTTGCTATTTTTCACAATGAACTGGGCGTTCGCTTGTTCGCGGCGGTATTGAATACACTAACTATTTTCATCATCGATCAGCTCATTGAAAAAAAGAATGATCTCCTGTTCTATGCGATCGTTGCCTCCATGGTTATAACACAGATAGGAGGGATCATTGCTGCGCCTGATGCTCCTCTCCTGTTCTTTACCGCTTCCTTCTTTTGGTTGTACAAAAAGTTCCTTCAACAAATGGATCTGCGCAATATTATTTTATTAGGCATTAATATCGCGCTATTGGTGTATAGCAAATATCACGGGGCTCTGATTGTGTTTTGCACGTTGCTGTCAAATCCGAAATTGTTTACAAAACACCAGACCTGGTCATTCATCGGAATTGCCTTTTTGCTTTTTATCCCACACCTGTATTGGCAGTATTACAATAATTTTCCAACCATCCGCTTTCATCTGCTTGAAAGAAATGCTTCATATTACCACCCATCCTTTACCATTGAATACATTCTCGGGCAATTGGCCCTGGCGGGGCCGCTCGTGGGCTGGTTGTTGATCTGGGTGTCTCTCCGTTACAAACCAGCCAACTTAACCGAAAGAGCCATGAAGTTTTCAGTTGCAGGAATTTATCTCGTATTCCTGTTAGCTTCCTTCAAAGGAAGAGTTGAAGCTAATTGGACGGTGGCGGCTTTTGTGCCTTTGATCGTATTGAGCCACCAATACCTGCTCGATAAAAGAGGATGGCGCATATTTCTTTACAGGACTGTGCCGGTGACCTTGTTATTGGTACTTGCTCTGCGGATCTATATGATTTCCGATGTTCCGGTTCATTCATGGATGCCCAAAGATGAATTCCATCAAAATAAGGTCCGGGCTAATGTGATCCATCAGAAAGCAAAACAGAAGCCGGTAATATTTATAGATAGTTATCAGCAGGCTTCCAAATACTGGTTCTATTCCGGCGTGCCTGGATTTTCTATTAATTCTCCTTATTACCGCCTTAATAATTTTAATCTTTGGCCATTGGAAGATTCCCTGATCGGCAAACCGGTCTGGCTGCAGGTTGCCGCGCCTGATTCCGCTTTCCAATCCTTCTTCTATAAAAACAATTGGACTTTCCCACATTCAGGCATCATCAATGATTATTATTCTTTTGGGAAGGTAGCATTCAGTCAAATTAATACTAATACTTCGCGGGGAGCCGTGCAGATCTATGCAACGGCAAATATTCCTGCTGGTTACCTGGATCTATTTCAACTGCCTCAATATTCGCAAACCGGTGTGTGGCTTGCGATTTATAACGATGAGGATAACGTGGAAAACCTTTTTTACACTGGTTTTACGGTTAAACAACTGGTTTGTGAAAAGCAAAAGCTGATCATCACGCTGCCGCAAAAATTTGCACCAGGTAAATATATTGGCCGCTTGTGTATTGGAAGTTGTTTACAGGGATTCCCGACCATTAACAGTCCTTGTTTCTATTTTGAAGCCGATTTCTTACGCGCATCATAGATGAGTTTTTGCACGTCGGGGTCATTTTGCAGGTTACTCATCTGCCGCATCACCCACGGATAACGGATGGCAACATATTTTGTAAGGGGCCTCACCGTATATTTTTTTGGATTGGGTAACCCGGAAGCGATCATAGCCGCTTCCTGCCGGGACAACTGGCTGGCGGGTTTTTTAAAATAATATTGCGAGGCTGCTTCAATGCCAAAAACACCTGGTCCCATTTCAGACACATTGAGGTACATTTCCAGGATCCTTCTTTTGCCCCATATCAATTCGATCATGAAAGTAAAATACACTTCAAGTCCTTTCCTGAACCAGCTTCTTCCCTGCCAGAGGAAAACATTCTTGGCCACCTGCTGACTAATAGTGGATGCTCCTTTTATGCGGCCTGGCTTGCGTTTATTGTAGGCCATCGCCTTGTCGATACTCTTCCAGTCAAATCCGCTGTGATCAGGAAATAACTGATCTTCGGAAGACATGACAGCCAGCCTGGCATTCGGCGACATTTCAGACAGGTTCACATAATCCCTTTTCAATCCATTCCCCGTCACGAAACTCCACAACTGCGTAAGAGTAATTGGCGGATCAACCCACTTCAAAAGCAGAATGTATACTAACTGGGAAATAAAAAGGATGATAAAAAGCCTCTTGATGAATCTCCAGATGCGAAGACCCAGGCCTTTTGTATTGATCGCCATGCAGGGGAGCCGGGTTTTAGCGAAGATAGTAATTAAGAATCGCTTTATTTCTTCATGTGCATATAAACCACTTTATACTTTCCTCCGACTTTATCACTGTGAGTTTGTATTCCTTTTATCAAAAAACCGGTGGCCGCAATTCCTGCCGCAATCCCCAGCGACGCCAGCTTATTTCCGTCATTCAAAGATTCGTGACGATACGCGGTGTTGACCAGCTCAAGGACAATGAATCCTGTTCCTCCTATGATCATAATGGCCGGCAGTGTAACGGAAGCAAATCCTTTCTTATGACCCCAGACATAATTCTTTGTATAATTAAATTTTTTGATCTCTCTGTAGTCCACGGTGATCGTATAATTTATCGTATCGAGCGTAGAGCCAAACTCTGTACCCACCAGGCGTGTTTCCTGTTGCTGAATAAAAATGGTATCGTTCCTGATATCTTTTATAAATCCGTTTATGGCAAATCCATTATAGGTTACTGCAGAAATAAAAGAGCCGGAAGCATAGGTTTTTAAAGTGCGGTTGTTGCGTTTTTTAATGACAATAAAGTCTGATTGCTGTGAAAAAACCTCGCCTGTAGTAGAGAGTAATAATATTAAGTGTAGAAGTCTCACCATGTTCATAACAAGATACTGTGCCTCTGCTATTTATCGCACTAAGGAATTGTTA
>DASUFG010000635.1:0-2430 GCA_036274715.1 Agriterribacter sp. | reverse complement strand
CTGCCTGGAAAAAATATGGGCGAAAAATATAACGCAAATGCGGAATAAGAATACCAATCGTACCATTCCACCAAATTGCCAATGGAGCCACCGGTAATGGCTTTGATCCTTTTTTTGATATCGTCTTTCGGGGATGGGTTGACGGCGTCATTCAGCATATGATCAAAAATAAAGATTATAAAAAGAGAAAATAATATTTGCCTGTGCCGAATATCTGTAATTCGCATGGATCAAGGCAGATTGAAATTTTTCTGCTGTCAAAAAAGGATGGGGTAAGCAAATGCCATGGAACGGCAAATTCGTTTTGTCGCCTCATATACCAAGCCCCTTGTTAAAGTATAATCGCGTTTATGAATTAATGCCTATCTTTTGAAATATAATATCAACTTACAACATTATGGAAAATGGAAAAGACCTCCGCTTCGCGGTATTAATTGACGCTGATAATATTCCACACCGGCTTATCAGTGGCATACTGGAGGAAATTGCTAAATACGGTGTACCTACCTTTAAGCGTATTTATGCCGACTGGACCAAACCGCATGTGGCCGGCTGGAAGTCAGTGCTGCTCGATCATGCCATCACCCCCACCCAGCAATACAGTTATACCACCGGGAAAAATTCTTCCGACTCGGCAATGATCATTGATGCGATGGATATTTTATATACCGGGAGGGTTGATGGGTTTTGCCTGGTAAGCAGCGACAGTGATTTTACACGGTTGGCTACCAGGCTGAGGGAAGCGGGTATGAAAGTGTTTGGCATGGGAGAACAAAAAACCCCGGGTGCGTTCAGGGCGGCATGCGACAAGTTTATTTATATCGAAATACTGAATAAAGAGGAAGAAGAAGCTTCACCAAAGCCCACACGGCAGGCCTACAGTTCCAAAAAAGAGAAAGTATTGAACAAAACCGATAAAGCCCTTGCTAACCTGCTTGCTGCCAGTATTAATGATTTGGCAGACGAAAATGGCTGGGCTTTTTTGGGAGAGTTGGGTAACCTGCTCTTAAAGAAGCGGCCTGATTTTGATCCGCGAAACTATGGTTACGCCAAATTGCTGCCGTTAATTAAAAGCCTTCCGGGTTTTGAAATTGATGAAAGGGAAACAGGAAGAAAAAATGTGAAGCTGGTATATATCAAGGCTAAATAAAAGCCAGGTTGACCTGCGTATGTAAAACATTTGGCGGCATCTTCGCTGCTCCTTTTCCGCTTTGTTTAAGTTTTTAACTGCATAATTCGAACGAACGAATTAATCCAATGACTGTACAATTCAAGCAAAAAGTATATGATCAATTTCAGCAGTTGATCAATGAAAAGATTAGTTTGATCAGGCACACCCTGGGCGAGCTTAAAGAAAGTGGCGCGAATGAAACCAAAAGCACGGCCGGCGATAAGCACGAAACGGCTTTGGCGATGCTGCAGATTGAACAGGAAAATGCACGGAAACAATTGAAGGAAGCGTTGGAGCAAAAGGCCTTATTCGATACTGTAGATATTACAGTAGAAGCAAAACGGATTAGTAAAGGCAGCCTGGTTAAAACAAGCAAAGGGTGGCTATTCATGAGCGTAGCCTTAGGTAAGATCGTGGTAGATGGTACCCTGGTAATCGCACTTTCGCCCCAATCGCCTTTAGGTAAAAAACTGGTGGGGTTACCACCTTCGGGGATTGCTGAAGTAAATGGCGTTACTTATATCGTAGAGGAACTGATCTAATACCGTCGTTATGCAGGTACCGGCATATCGCCCCGCACTATGGCTCTGGCAACAAAGCATCATACAATATTTCCACGGTATGCAGGGCCTTCCTGGATGCGCCATCTTTAATCTGGTGGCGGCAACTGGTACCCGGCGCGGCTATAATTACATCGGCCGGTTGTTTACGCACAGTGGGAAGTAATACCAGTTCTCCTACCTGCATCGACAGTTCATAGTGTTCTTTCTCGTAGCCAAATGATCCTGCCATGCCGCAACAACCCGATGGAATGGTTTGCACGGAATAGTGTTGTGGTAGTGACAGAACTTTCACCGAAGGCGCAACGGACGACAACGCTTTTTGCTGGCAATGCCCGTGAAGTATTACCTTCTTTTCTTCTTTCGTAAACATGGCGGCGGTAATATTTCCGAGTTCTGCTTCCTTACTTAAAAATTCATCAATGGTAAAAACGTTTGCGGCTAAACGTTTGGCATCTTCCAGTAAGTCATCAGTCGCAAGGTCAATGTATTCATCTCTGAAAGTAAGTATGGCAGACGGCTCTATACCAATCAACGGAGTTTGTTCATTGATCAGGGGAGATAGCAACTTAATATTTTTCTCCGCTATTTTTTTAGCGCTCCGCAACAATCCTTTCGAAAGCCACGACCTGCCGCTTTCTGTGTGATCGGGAATGATAACCTCGTATCCAAGTCGTTCCAGCAATAAGATTGATTTGA
>DASUFG010000634.1:0-8581 GCA_036274715.1 Agriterribacter sp. | reverse complement strand
ATGCTCAGGATCCCCGGCCTGTATGCTGCGCTGATAAACTCATGGTCAGCATGTGCAGGCAATAGAATATGCCGTTCAATACAATTGGCGTCATATTCATGTATCTGCCATTTTTTCTGCTGGTCAAAATGTTTGTGAAGTACTATTACCGAGAGAATATTATCTTTTATTTGAATAAAAAGATTCTCCCGTTTTGCACCAGGTACTATCATCTCGATCTCAAAGCAATCATCCAATTCTTCCATGTTTACCAAAGTCCTGGCATCTAAACTGTGCCCGGAAATGTTCACATCCTTCATTAATGCTTCGGTTTCCGGCAAGAGGTTGTATTCACCGGGATAAACTAAACATTCTTTGGTATGTGCCATATTTGCTTTCACCAGGATTTTCTTTACTCCATGAAGATACAGCGCCTGCTTGCTGAATTAACTGACGGTAGTAATAGCCAACTATGATTTATGTCACAGTATGCTGTTGTTAAACGTCAAGGTTTAAAAAATATGCTTTTTTGCTATAAAAATGGGTTATGAATAAAACAGGGGCAACTCCTTTTTCATGTGCTATCGAAAGTGTCACCCAAATAGAAATACAGCAAGCCATGGAGATCACCGTTATCGATAGCGGGCGGCGGAAGCAGCCTCAGCCGAATATATCGGGACTATGTTTAGCATTAAATTCCGGACTTAGTTCCGGAAGAAGATGTCCGCCATCTTTTCAACCGGGGCAGCATCTCAATTGATTGCTGAATAATATTGTCCGGCAGGTGTTGCTTCCCCATTTCGTTTTTTGCAATTTCTTTCATTCGCTCCAGTGTCATACCGGGGTCAGTGAATGCTCCGTCCTTGTAACAGTATTTACAATACATATCGCTTTTTGAGCCGTCTTTTTCAGTTCCACGATCTTCGGCGTTATCAATTGGCATCGTGCAACTTTGGCAAAACAACTGATGTTCCATTTTAAAATATTCTATGATTAATAATACATTTGTTCATGCATGTTCGGGGCTTCAAGCAGTTTTTTTTCGGTGTTGTCTATTCTTATGGCGGCAGGTATATTGGCAGGTCGTTTACCCAAAATATTTTCAAGATCTTCTTTGAATATGGTTTCTTTCCGGAGTAATAATTCAGCAACTTTTATCAATGAGCATTTATTTTGTTGCAGGATCTCTTTGCTCCGCTGGTAAGCATCATTTACCAATTTTCTCACCTCTTCGTCAATAAGTTTGCCTGTTTCTTCACTAAAAGGCTTCTGAATACCCATGTCTTTTTGACCCGTAGAGTCATAATAACTGACATTGCCGATTTTTTTATTAAAGCCGTAATACACTACCATCATATACGCATCTTTTGTTACTTTTTCCAGGTCATCCAATGCACCCGACGACACTTCCCCGAATACTATCTCTTCAGCTGCTCTGCCTGCTAATGTTGCACATAAATATTCCGCAAATGCAGATTCGCTCCGCAATTGTTTTTCTTCCGGCAAATACCAGGCGGCCCCCAGTGACCTGCCCCGCGGAATGATAGAGACTTTTATCAAGGGGTCAATACGGCTCAGCAACCAACTCACTACCGCATGGCCTGATTCATGATAGGCGATTATTTTTTTCTCTTTGGGTGAAATGATCTTGCTCTTTTTCTCCTGCCCTGCAACCACCCTGTCGATAGCGTCCAGGAAATCCTGCCTGCCGACTTTTTCCTTTTTTTTCCGTGCGGCAATCAAGGCAGATTCATTACAAATATTGGCGATATCGGCGCCTGAGAATCCAGGGGTTTGCGCAGCCAGGAAATGCGGGTCAATGGTATCGTCCGCTACGAGTGGCCGCAGGTGTACTTTGAAAATATCTTCCCTTTCCTTCATATTGGGAAGTTCTAAATAAATATGCCTGTCAAATCTCCCGGGACGAAGCAAAGCCGGATCCAGCATGTCGGCCCTGTTTGTAGCAGCGAGCACGATAACACCGGTGTTTGTACCAAAGCCGTCCATTTCTGTCAACAACTGATTAAGGGTGCTTTCTCTTTCGTCATTCGCACCACCCAGCAAAGCTCCTTTACCCCTTGATCTTCCAATAGCATCGATCTCATCAATAAAAATAATGCATGGCGCCTTCTCCTTGGCTTGCTTAAATAGGTCCCGTACCCTTGAGGCGCCCACTCCTACAAACATTTCAACGAATTCGGACCCCGAAATAGTAAAGAATGGCACTTCTGCCTCACCTGCTACCGCTTTGGCCAACAGGGTTTTTCCTGTTCCTGGTGGACCCACCAGGATTACTCCCTTAGGAATTTTCGCGCCTAGCCTGGTAAACGTTTCCGGTGATTTAAGAAAGTCTACAATCTCCTTTATTTCCATTTCCGCCTCTTCCAAACCTGCAACGTCATCAAAAGTGATCGTACTTTTTTCCTTCTCGATCAACGTGGCATTTGATCTCCCAAAATTAAAAACGGATGAATTTTCTACACCTGTACCGGTTCCACCCAGCGATCTTCGAAAGAAATAATTCAATAATAAGAAAAATAGAATCAGTGGAAATAGCCAACCCGCAACAGTCCATAACCAGGTACCTGTTTTCTGATAGGTAACCGGAGTCATTTCGCCCGGCGGAAGATCTTTTTCTGCCTGCCCCAGTTTGTATTCAAACGACTCCACCGATCCTATATTAAAATAGTAATGCGGCCCGGCATTGGTGCCCTTGCCGATGGATGGGGTAAGCACCTCCTTAAACATGGCATCTTTTGCAAAACTGCTTTTGATGTAGATTTCCGCTTTCTCACTATTGACAACCACAATTTTTTCAACAGCCCTACGATCGAGCATATTCGTTTTAAATTGCTGCCAGTTGATTTCTCTTGCCGTGGAAAAATTATTCACTAAAGAAGGAATCAATATCGCGGCCAGAAACAATAGATATACCCACCACCACTGGGGTCTTTTTTTTAAAATCGACTGGCGCGGGCTATCGTCTTTATTATTCATTCAACAAAGTTTGGGTGCATTATCGGTGAAAACAAAAATGAACATCAACAGGGTTAACGATTTCGTCATTATTTGGCAATTATGTTGCCCATGTCAAAACGAGGCAAGAAATCACTTCCTGCCTCGTACATCCAGGTTAAGTTCCTGCATGTCCACTTCTTTAATCTTCTTCATATGCATACTCCGGTTCTTCAACTACCAGGTTGCTATCAAGGCCCACAACACCCGGCGCAGCCCACGCAGCCCGCTCTGCATCTTCTTTTTCAGCAAATGAGCGAACTTTTCCATGAAGGATAACTTTGCCACCAGAGACTTCTACACTAATCTTTTCCGAATCAATAGTGGCGCTCCTGATGAAAGCAGAATTGATCTTTTGCTGGATGTCTGATGCCTCGATCTTAGGCTTTACCGTAATTAAATTGATTACTGATTTCACACCGGCCAGGTTTTCAATAGCTGTTTTGGCAATGATTCGCTGGTATTCCCATTCCACATCTCCCTCCAGTTTAACTATCCCATCTTCCACTTTTATTTTGATTTTTTCTTCCTGCACTGACGTGTGCCATTTCAATGCATTGACCACGGCATCTGCAATTTCCGAATCGCTTTTGTGATAGCTGGGAGAAATTCCAACCTGGATATCTTCAGCTACTGCTCTTACACCAGCCACCCGTTTGGAGGCCTTTTCGGCTGACAATTTTTTGTAATAGGAATCCACCCGCCCTGAAAGTGTTACCACTCCGTTTTTTACAGCCACGCCAATTTCTGAAGCATTTAAACAGGGTTCCCATTGGAGCTCATCCATCACGTCTTTTTGAATTTCGATATCACTTTTCATAGCTTAATTTTTTTTGATAATTATGAATAATGCTTTGTTTTTTTTAACCGGGGACGTTGCCGTATAGTATTGCCTGGAATAAAAACTGCTCCTGCTGAGAGTAGCGGCTACCGGATTAACCCGCCTTCCTCAATTCTCTTAATTTATCCAGGTAGAACATCACTTCCTCATCGCTTACCTGCGTGAAGTCTTCATAAAAGGCGCCCACGCCATAGAATTCTTCCGGGATCAATACCGCTATTAGTTCATTCACTTCTTTTGATAATTTCCGGACAGCGCTTTGCGATGCTACCGGCACAGCAATAATGATTTTGCCCGGCTTGCTTTTCCGCAATACCTGCACAGTGCCCAGGATGGTATTGCCGGTTGCGATACCGTCGTCGATGACGATCACTGTTTTTCCTTCCAGGTTCTCCGGCTCCCTGTCGCCCATAAATCTTTTGTACATTTCTTGCAGCCTGGTGCGGATATGTTTCAATTCACGCTGAATGTATTCCTCCGGCACATGTTCATGGGGTACAATGAAATAATCTGTAAGGCTTGCCGCACCGATCGCATATTCTTTGTTTGCAGGATGCCCGATTTTTTTGGTCAGGATGACCTCTATAGGAAATCCCAGTTCTTTTGCCACCGCGTAGGCGACCGGTATGCCACCGCGTGGTACGGCGAGCACTATGCCCGGGTCACTTCTGTATTTTTTTAGTTTTGCTGCCAGTAGTAAGCCGGCTTCTATTCTGTCTTTAAACATGTAAGAAAATTTATAGCTTCAATGGATGCTTTTATAATCTTATTACAGGCACTGGTGCCAGATATTTTTCAAACCATGCTGATGCCAGTTTTGCCACTTCATCTAATTTTCCTTTTTCTTCAAATAGGTGGGCAGCTCCATCTACCAGCACTAATTCCTTGTTGCACTGCAGTTCCTCAAAAGCTTGTTTATTTAATCGCAGCACTTCTGTGTCGAGACTTCCTACGATTAACAATACCGGTGCTTTTACGTTCTTCAAAGCATGTATGGATGCCAGGTCGGGTCGCCCGCCTCTTGAAACCACTGCGCCGACTTGTGCGAGATCGGCAGCGGCCTGCAAAGCAGATGCCGCACCGGTACTGGCGCCAAAATAGCCGATGCGGCAATCCTTAACAGCGGGATGTCTTTCCAGCCACTCAGTCGCACCGGCTAATCTTTTGGTGAGTAGGCCGATATTAAATCGGTTTTGATACTGCCTGTCTTCATCGGGTGTAAGCAGGTCCAGCAACAATGTGCCATAATTCCTTTCGCGCAGGTAGGCGGCTACCTGCTGGTTGCGCTTACTAAACCGGCTGCTGCCGCTGCCGTGAGAAAATATTATTATCGCTGTGGCATTGGCCGGTATGAATAATTCGCCACCCAGGTTTGTTTTATCAACCTGTATGCTCACTTCTTTATGAAAAGGTTTGTTCATCACCCCTGGTTTTTATAGTTTGGTTACAATCGGTGCCCGGGCCTTTTTGTTTATTTCGTATTCAGCCAACTGCGACAAACGGTCGTCGATATGTTTTTCATTGATCTCCATTTCATGAAAGACGGCTGCGGCCTTTTCCAGGTCGAGTTCTTTTGCAAAAGCGCCGGCCGTGCCATATATACTTATTTTAAAATGGTTGATTACTTGTATACAGGCCAGCAGGCATGCGTCCTTTACTTCCGCATCCGCACAGCAGCTCATCTTTTCATTTGCATCTTCAACAAAGGCCTTCATGACCCGGTCGGCAATACTGAGCGAGTTAATCTTTTCCTCTTCCATGAAGGTTTCGAGCTTTTGCACATGTTGCTGTACAAAACCAAAATATTTCTGCAAAACCGTTTTTAACGGCAGTGAGCCTGCCTGGATGATCCACTCTTCCAGGTTGCGCTTCAACTGTATTTCAGCTATCGTGAATTTGCTGGCTTCATAATTGAGGAGTTGTTGAAGCGTGCTGATGATGGGATGATGCTCTTCCATATTTTTTAATTGTTGTAAATATACAGGCGGCTGATGCGTGGAAAAATGACCACCATCAAAAACATAACTGACACTAATCATTGTTTTTGGGTATTGAATGAATTTCCTTTGAGACGTGTTAATCAAAAATCGGTTCGTCCATGAGCAGGTATTTCACAGAACATGCATCTGTAAATGAAAAAGAGGTGGTTAGTGCCATTAACCAATCGGCACACCCGTTAACAAGTAAAGCAGACCTGAAACCGCTTTTCGATCGCATTGGTGATTCAAGGATTGTGATGCTGGGGGAAGCGTCTCATGGTACGCATGAATATTATCGTTGGAGAACTCATATTACCCGCAAACTGATCGAGGAAAAGGGATTCAATTTTATTGCTGTAGAAGGCGATTGGCCTGATTGTTACCGGCTCAATCGCTTTGTTAAGGGTTATGATGCAGATAGCAAAAGCGCTTTTCACGTATTGCATGCATTTGAACGCTGGCCTACCTGGATGTGGGCCAATTGGGAAATAATAGCTATGGCAGACTGGATGCTGCAACACAACAAACGACTGCCTGCAAACAGGAAAGCAGGATTTTACGGACTGGATGTGTATAGCCTTTGGGAAAGCATGGATAGCATCATGCAATACCTGGAAAAGACTGATCCCGCTGCTTTGAAAATAGCCGAGGAAGCATACCATTGTTTTGAACCCTACGGGAAGGATGAAGGACGTTCATATGCGCAAGCTACGCTGTTCGTTCCCGAAGCCTGCCAGCAGGAAGTCATCCAGTTGCTGAAAGAAATACAACGTAAGCTACCCCAGTATAATACTGATCATGAAAATGTGTTCAGCGCCGAACAAAATGCATGGATAACGGTGAACGCCGAAAAGTATTATCGTGCCATGATCAGGGGCGGGCCTCATAGCTGGAATGTTCGTGACCGGCATATGGGTGATACACTGGAACGTTTGCTGGCTTTTCATGGTGAACATTCAAAAGCAATCGTATGGGCACATAATACTCACGTAGGGGATGCCAGGGCTACCGATATGGCGGGCGAGGGGATGTTTAATATAGGTGAACTGGCCCGTTTGCAGCATCATGATAAGGGGGTGGTATTGGTGGGCTTTGGTTCATACGAAGGCACAGTAACAGCCGGGCGAAATTGGGGCGCTCCCATGCAAACCATGATCATGCCTGAAGCAAGGAAAGGTAGCTGGGAATACCTGTTGCACAAAGCGGGCAGGGAAAACAAATTACTAATCATGGATGATTTTGCAGGCAATGACACTATGATGGAGAATCACATTGGCCACCGGGCTATCGGGGTAGTTTATCATCCGCAATATGAGCAATACGGGAATTATGTGCCCACCATTTTACCACTCCGGTATGATGCATTTGTATACCTGGATGTGACCAATGCATTGCATCCCCTTCATATGGAGCCTGACGGGCACCAGATGCCGGAAACATATCCCTTTGGAGTATAAGATCAACGAAGAATAAAACAATACTATGGCAAAGACAAAGAAGACCGGTAAGCCGGCCAAAGTGCGACCGGTAGAAAAAGATACTGACCTGGGGTTGCCTGTTGATGAAACGGGTGAACCGGTTGTGCCTGATGATGATCCCGACATCATACCATCGGCTGAAGAGGAATTGGAGACAACACCTCCTTATGAACCGCCTCCTCCCGCAGAAGGACCTTAACCAATACATATGAATCATCATACATTTCATACAGAACCTGGTACGCAAGCCAGTTTTAAACTGCTACAGGTTACCAGCGATGCATTCGAAAATGAGAGCTTGATATCAGTAAAATACACCTGTGATGGAGCCAATATCAGTCCTCCCCTCAATATTGATCATATACCTGAAGAAGCCCAATGCCTGGCATTAATTGTAGATGACCCTGATGCCCCGGTAAGCCCCTGGACGCATTGGATAGCCTGGAATATTCCAGTCACACATCACATCAAAGAAAATGAAATACATGGCACAGAAGGAATTAACGATTTTGGGCACGCACATTATGCGGGTCCATGCCCGCCTGCGGGTACGCACCGCTATGTCTTCAAAGTATATGCCCTGGATAAAATACTGGATATACCTCCGCAAACGCGAAAGCATCAATTGGAAAAAGAGATCAGCGGACATATTATCGCTTTTGGGGAATTGATTGGATTGTACGGAAGCCATAAAAAGGGAAAATGAAAACGCTTTTATTCATACTTGTTTCTTTTATTGCAGTTACCAGTACCATATCGGGACTATTGATGATCGGTGATACGGATGGTGGGATATTAAATTTACCGCTCAGCCTTCTGGAAGGTACGCCCTTTAAGAATTATTTGTTTCCCGGGATACTGCTGGCTGGAATAGTTGGCGGTGTTAATATAATAGCGGTTTTCAGCAATATATCACGCAGTTCAACCCGCTACAACTGGTCTGTTGCGGGGGGTATCATGATCACTGCATGGATAATTGTCCAAATGATACTGATTCAATCTTTGCACTGGCTGCATTTTATCTATCTCGGCTCCGGAATGCTTATTATACTCATTGCTTACCAGTTAAAAGGCAAATGGGCAGTATAAGCAATGATATTATTTACTCAATCATTGATTTTTATAAAGAAAGATATTTCTGCTGGCTCTGATCATTTGCCGGCTTTTACATGCAATATGCATCCGCATGACGTATTGAATACAGGAACATCATCATCGACCAGCCATTCTTTGATGATCTATATGTTGCAGGAGGAAATATTATGAATGATTAATACACCCGGGTCAAT
>DASUFG010000633.1:0-8204 GCA_036274715.1 Agriterribacter sp. | reverse complement strand
GGTACTGAGCACTCAATAAGTCCATGCTACGTTTACCGTCTGGTTCAATGACATAATGTGCCAGCATGGTATCGAACAATTGCCCCGCTATTTCAATGCCATACCACTTCAGCACCAACATGTCGAAGTTGATGTTCTGACCTATCCAGGTTATGTTTTCATTTTCGAAAACGGGACTTAGTTGCTTTAATATGGTGATTGTTTTTTCGCGATCAGCGGGACATGGAATATAATAAGCTTCTCCTGCTGTCCAGGCAAAGCTCATTCCAACCAATTCTGTGTCGTTGGCATCAAGCCCGGTTGTTTCGGTGTCAAAACAAATTTCGTTTTGAGCAGATAATAATTTTACAAAATCAACCAGCTCATTCTCTCCCTTTACCGCCCTATACCTGTGGGGGGTGTTGGAAATGTTTTTACCGGAAGCAATCATTTCTTCAACTGTGCCAGGTGCGATTCCAAGTGGTTTAGCAACATCTGCGGAGGCCAGATTTTCAGCACTTTTCTGTTCAACGGCATTGCCAAACAGATCAGCCTGAACTACAGTGCCAACTTTCGCATCCGCGGTTCTTAATGGAACATTTATTGATTCACCGAGTAGCCTTTGCGCAATGGTTCTGAACTCCAATTTAGTAAAGACCTCTTTTAAAACATCCTTGTTCCATTCTGTCAACTTGAAATTTTCTTCATGAAACTCAACCGGAACATTTGTAATAATAGTTGCCAGTTTTTTACTCATGATCGCATCGTCCTTTCCTTTTCTTATCTTCTCCCCTAATGCACCTTTTATGCCTTCCGCATTTTCCAGTATTTTTTCAAGCGTTTCATATTCAGCCAAGAGCCTTGCAGCAGTTTTTTCGCCTACGCCAGCTATACCAGGAATATTATCCACCGCATCTCCCATCAATCCCAGCACATCAATTACCTGGCTAATGTTTTTAATGTTCCATTTGGCACACACTTCTTCCGGCCCCATGATTTCCACATCCCCGCCCTGGTAGCCAGGCTTATATATTTTTATTTTATCACTTACCAGCTGCCCATAATCCTTATCGGGAGTTACCATAAAAACCTCGTAACCGGCTGCCGCTGCTTGCTGACTCAATGTGCCGATAATGTCATCGGCTTCATAGCCATCCAGTTCAATTACGGGAATATTGAAGCCCTCTATGATACGCTTTATGTCGGGGAGAGCCTGAATCAGGTCTTCAGGGGCTTCCTGCCTGTTGGCTTTATACGCTGCAAAATCGGTATGTCGTTCGGTGGGTGCATGGGTGTCGAAACATACCGCCATATGCGATGGCTTTTGATTATTGATAAGCTCAACCAGCGTATTGGTAAACCCAAATTGGGCATTGGTATTATATCCTTTTGAGGTAATACGTGGATTGCGGATCAAAGCATAATAGGCGCGAAAAACCAAGGCCATTGCATCCAGAAGAAACAATCTTTTAGTCATGCAGCTAAGGTAATTATTTTGGAACGGAGATGTAAAGATTTGTAGCCCGGAGGGTTACGATGAGCTTTCAGCCGGGAGCTATGAGCGTTCAGCCATGAGTTCCTGATACCTGACACCTGATACCTAACAGCACTCATCAAAATCTTGACCCTAAAAAATGCGGCAGCATCTTGCGCCAGGTCGGCCAATCGTGAGTAATATCTTCACCCCATATGTCCAATTCATGTGGTATGCCTTTGTCGTGTAGTACGCCGGAAAACCTCCGGTTGGCCTGCGGATCTTCATACGCGCCGCTTCCGGTAGCAATAATAATTTTACCATTCCTGATGCGACTCAGGTACCAGTCGTCTGTAAGATTGGGGATATAGTGAATCGGGGAATTATAATATACCTGTTCGTCATAATATCCCTTGGTATATTCAGTAAGATCATACACCCCGCTCATGGCAATGGTTCCATTTATAAGATCGGGCCGTTTTAAAAACAGGTTCATGGAATGTAAAGCGCCGAAGGAAGCACCGCTTATAATCAGGTTGGTGTCCCATGTGCAGTGATTCTTGATAAAAGGCACTACCTCGTTAAAAACATATTCATTAAACTGGTTATGTCGAATGCCTTTATGTGCCCCGTCCATATCATTGTTCAACCAGCTTTCGTTGTTAATGCTGTTAATTGAAAACACTTTAATTCTGCCTGCATCAATAAACGATGCGATCGCATCAATTAATTGAAAACGCTCGTACTCCAAATAATCGGCTGCGGCGGTAGGAACCAATAACAAAGCAAATCCGTAGTGACCATATACCGCAACCGGCATTTCTTTTCCAAGCGCATGGCTATACCAGGAAGTGAGTTCTCTTTTCATACCAATCCATTTTGCTGATTTGAAACTTAATTACCGCCAAGGTTCTTTTTTCTGTCTGTTCTCATCCTCATATCCCGCTTCAATCGTCATTCTAAAACGCCCTCTTTTATTTCCGTCCATAGGTCGCGATAGCATTGTGCCGCATAGCTAGAACTCGCATATTCTTCTATCGGCGCTTTGTGTATGCCCATTTTTTCTACGTCGGAAAGGTAAGGGATGTAATTTTCAAAAAACTTCTTGTCTTTATATAATGTTTCCATGATCTCGTTGTGCATATTTTTTCGAAGATCCGCCATCGTAAAGAAGCAAGTCATTTTAGAAAGATCAATTTCCTTTTCTTTAAAATAGTCCTTCACCATGTTGTAGGTGCGTATAGAAAGCGTAGTGGGTATTACTGGCATAAGTACAATATCGGCAGCATTAAAAATATTTTCTGATAACACGGAAAATCCCGGTGGGCAATCTATAAAAATAAAATCATATGATTTGACCAGGGATTGAATGATGTTTTTCAACCTTTTTTTAGAAGACTTCATCTTTTCCATCATTATATCAAAACTTTTGGCAGAAAGATCGGCCGGGATAATATCAAGATTTTCATAGTCCGTTGCCATGATGGCTTCCTCCAGGTCTGCTTCTTTCTCTACCAGTTTTTTTATCCCTCCTTTGTGTTGTGTTTTTGCCTGGTAATAAAA
The DNA here is from genome assembly GCA_036274715.1 of Agriterribacter sp. Lineage (GTDB taxonomy): Bacteria > Bacteroidota > Bacteroidia > Chitinophagales > Chitinophagaceae > Agriterribacter. Next base: position 5,188 of record DASUFG010000633.1, on the reverse strand, counting down.
ACTGGCTGAGCCCTGGGGGTCAATATCCCAAAGTAATGTTTTGCAACCATCCCTCGCGGCCAAATAGGCGAAATTAACGCAGGAAGCAGTTTTTCCCACGCCCCCTTTCAAATTATACAGTGCAATGGTAACCATACAATGAATATATTAATTTTTTGCTATAGGCAGGAGCGTAGAAGGAGAAAAGTTAAGAGGATAAATACATTTGGAGCTTCCGCCTCTTTATCTGGCCAACTTCATTTCTTCCAGTTTCTTTTGCATAGTAAACATTTCATCCCTTAGCCGGGCGGCTTCCATAAAATCAAGCTCCCGGGCGGCTTTTTCCATTTCCTTTTTTATTTTGGAAATAGCTTTCTCCATTTTCGGCACAGTCAGGTATTCCTCCTGGTCTTCCGCAGCAAAGGTTACCAGATCTTCATCGGGCGCCAATGCATAAGGTTTGTTCACATCATATCCTTTAATGTCCAATACAGAGGTCTGGGCAAATACCTGGGCCTTCGATTTTTTTATGGTTGTGGGTGTGATGCCATGTTCAATATTATACGCTATTTGTTTTTCACGACGACGTTGGGTTTCGTCAATTGTACGCTGCATACTTTCAGTCATTTTATCGGCATAAAAAATAACCAACCCATCCACATTTCTTGCAGCGCGTCCGGCGGTTTGGGTCAATGATTTTTCATTACGCAAAAAGCCTTCTTTATCAGCATCCAGAATAGCTACAAGTGATACTTCGGGAAGATCTAGTCCCTCACGTAAAAGATTTACACCCACCAGTACGTCAATTTCGCCCAAACGCAATTGGCGCAAAATTTCCACCCTTTCCAAGGTATCCACTTCACTGTGTATGTATTTAGACTTAATATTAATACGGTGCAGGTATTTATCCATTTCTTCGGCCATGCGTTTGGTCAGGGTAGTTACCAATACCCGGTCGCCTTTTATGACGCGCTTGTCTATCTCGTCCAACAAATCGTCGATCTGATTTACGCTGGGCCGAATTTCAATGGGAGGGTCAAGCAGTCCTGTTGGACGTACCACCTGTTCAATTACCACCCCACCGGCTTTTTCCAATTCATAGTCACCTGGTGTAGCTGACACGTAAACCGTTTGATTCAGCAAAGATTCAAATTCGTGAAAGTTGAGCGGCCGGTTATCCATTGCAGAGGGAAGACGAAAACCATAATCCACCAACACTAATTTTCTGCTTCTGTCACCACCATACATGCCACTCACCTGGGGTACAGTTTGGTGGCTTTCATCAATCACACACAAGTAATCTTTAGGAAAATAATCCAACAAACAGAATGGTCTTGTTCCAGGTTCACGCCTATCAAAAAACCGGGAATAGTTTTCAACACCATTACAGTAACCCAACTCTCGGATCATTTCCACATCATAGTTTACCCTTTCACTAATGCGCTGGGCTTCGATATATTTACCGATACCTTTGAAATATTCCACCTGTCTTGTCATCTCGTCCTGTATCTCTGCTAAAACTTGTTGTATCTGGTCTTTGGGTGCGAGGTAAAGGTTGGCCGGAAAAATAGCCGCATTTTCTACTGCGTTTATCCGTTTGCCGCTACTGATCTCCAGGGTTTCAATAGTTTCTATTTCATCCCCAAAAAAGCTTATTCGGTAACCATAATCCATATAGGGTAGGTTAATATCAACGGTATCTCCGTTTACGCGAAAATTACCCCGGTTAAAATCGCCCTGGCTGCGACTATACAGGGAATTAACCAGCGCATGCAAAAAGCCCTGCCGGCTGATCACCTGTCCCTGGTGAATGCGTACAATGCCATTTTCAAATTCAGCGGGGTTACCAATACCATAAATACAGCTGACCGAAGCCACCACAATAATATCCCGCCTGCCACTCAACAACTGGGCGGTAGCCTGCAAACGCAGTTTATCTAATTCTTCATTGATCGAAAGATCTTTTTCAATATACGTGTCACTTACCGGCATATAGGCCTCGGGCTGGTAATAATCATAATAAGACACAAAATACCCCACGGCGTTTTCCGGAAAGAATTGTTTGAACTCACCGTATAGTTGGGCAACTAAAGTCTTATTATGTGTAAGTACCAATGTAGGACGCTGCACATTTTGTATTACGTTGGCCATAGTAAATGTCTTACCCGATCCTGTAACACCAAGTAGCACTTGCGTTGTTTCCCCGCTTTGGATGCCGTCTGTAAGCTGACGAATAGCTTCCGGCTGGTCACCTGCCGGCGTATATGCTGACTGCAGTTTAAAAGACATAATAATTTATTCGGACGAAAGGCTGATAATCTTTGCAGGCTTGTCTTCGCTTAGGTAAAAATTATCAAATCCATTTTCAAATATTTCATTTAAATATTTCATGGAAAAGCTCATTATCTTGTCTGCTCCTTCCTGTGGATCTACATTATCAAGGGAATCATGTCCATTCACATCTTTATAATCGCGCATGCCCAATTGAAAAGAGGCTATTTCGGCCGACTTATTGATATAGGCACTATTTGAAATCATTTCCTGCTCCTCCAAAAAATGGTCGGTATGGTTTAAACTGTCTTCAGCAGCATCATATATAACCATATCTTTTACTCCAAATTCGCTGAAATGCGCCATAAGGTAAGCTTCCAATTCAGCCGCATCATTAAACAGGCTAGATTCGTCTGTCTCATCATTGTCTTCCTCATCGTTATCTAATGCAGCATTGTCTATCAAGTCAATCCCTAATGCCACTAACTGTAATAGCAGTTTGTATTGCTTATTCGTCAACTCTATTTTTTGCATGGCAATCCCGTTTTTATGATGAAGAAATTGGATTCCGGATAGGTTAGCTTATTTTCTGGATAAGCATAGCGAAAATGAAAGACATATTCCGGATACCGGGTTACAGAAAATTTACATTAGCCCGTCACCCAAATTAATACAGCAAAGATAATGCTGATCTTGATGCTGATGGGCTATGGCGGTTTCACCTGAATTTTACCCAAACATATTCATCCACAATCGCATTGTTTTTAATCGCCGACTGCCTTTGGATACTTTCCAAATAAAATCCATTTTTCTCCAGTGCTTTCATAGACGGTTTATTGTATTCAAATACCCTTGCATAAATACGGATCAGAATAGGAAATGTTTCAAACGCGTAGTTCGTCATTAATTTTATTGATTCACCCGCAATTCCTTGCCCCCAGTAGGGTTCTCCAATCCAATAACCCAGTTCGGCACTTATGCGCGATACATCATCCTGCATCTGTACACCAGTGCATCCCACAAGTTTACCATCCGCCTCAATTGCCAGCACCTGCGGAGGATTTTGCTGGATACAATATTTTATAAATGTGTCGGCATGGTGAATATTGTAGGGATGAGGCAGGCGGTCCCTCAAATTATTCCAGATTTTAACATTATTAGCTAACTCCGCCAAAATAAGGCGGTCGCTCTTTTGCCAGCTTCGTAAAATAACCTTCATCTGCCTTACAACTTCCGTTTTACGTAATTACTATAGTCGGGTATAATCGCTTCATACTCCCCGTGCATTAAAGGAGAAGTCATTAAAAAGTCCGAGCTGGATCGATCACTGGCCACAGGAATATTCCACACCACCGCTAGCCGTAATAAAGCCTTTACATCAGGGTCATGTGGCTGCGCCTCCATGGGATCCCAGAAAAAAATAAGCACGTCAATCTCCCCCATAGCAATCATGGCGCCTATTTGTTGATCACCGCCGAGGGGGCCACTCAACATCTGCTTTACCGGCCTATCCAAACTGGCTTCCAGCAACTTACCCGTAGTGCCCGTAGCGATGAGTTCGTGCTTCGCCAAAACGGATCTATTAAATTCAGCCCATTCAATAAGATCTTTCTTTTTATTGTCGTGCGCTACCAGCGCAATTCTTTTACGAGGTTTAAAAATGCGCGATATAGTCATTGAGAAGAGTTTAATTTGGAAAAGTATAAAGCTAAGGTGAATAAAAAAAGTTTATGAATCATGGCGAGATGACACCAGCATTAAAAGCGACTAAAAAAGCCGTTGAAATTTTATTTCAACGGCTTGTCTTAGTAACCGTCCATTGTTAAAAATATGAGTATGCCCTATGCAGTTTGTACCTCTTTGATTTTTTCCCTGATTTTTGCCTCGATTTCATTTGCCAATCCAGGATTATCGATCAGCAACTGTTTTACAGCATCGCGCCCCTGTCCAAGTTTATCCGTATTATAGCTGTACCAACTTCCGCTTTTTTGTATAATGCTCATTTCAACGCCCATATCAATAATTTCCCCGGCTTTGGAAATTCCCTCGCCATAAACGATATCAAACTCAGCCGCGCGAAAAGGAGGTGCCACTTTATTTTTTACCACCTTTACCTTTACGCGGTTACCCACAGCTTCATCCCCGTCTTTGATCTGTGCCATCCGTCGAATGTCCAACCGCACCGAGGCATAAAATTTCAGGGCATTCCCACCAGTGGTGGTTTCGGGATTACCGAACATAACGCCTATTTTTTCTCTCAACTGGTTAATGAAAATGCATACAGTATTTGTTTTGCTAATGGTAGCCGTTAATTTGCGTAAGGCTTGCGACATCAGCCTTGCCTGCATTCCCATTTTACTGTCCCCCATTTCTCCTTCCAACTCACTCTTAGGTACGAGTGCTGCAACAGAATCTATTACTACTACATCCAGTGCGCCTGAAAGAATTAACCGGTCAGCAATCTCAAGTCCCTGCTCGCCATAATCAGGCTGAGAAATCAAGAGGTTGTCAATATCAACCCCAAGCTTTTGTGCATAGGCACTATCAAAAGCATGTTCCGCATCTATAATAGCGCAAACCCCACCTTTTTTTTGTGCCTCGGCAATAATATGAATAGCAATGGTGGTTTTACCCGATGACTCCGGCCCATATATTTCAACAACCCTTCCCTTTGGAACGCCACCAACACCTAAGGCAACATCCAAGCCAATTGAACCCGTAGATATCACTTCTAACTGCTGCATTCCTTTTTCATTCATCATCATCACGCTACCTTTGCCATAATCTTTTTCGATTTTGTCCATCGTGAGTTTCAGTGCTTTTAATTTTTCGTTGCTTGACATATAGTATAAGTGTTTTATCTATCCAAAATTAGTGGTTGGCTGTAAAGATAGATATAAACTTATCAACACTAACATATTTAGCAAAAAAAACTAAA
>DASUFG010000632.1:0-13520 GCA_036274715.1 Agriterribacter sp. | reverse complement strand
ATATCCAGCCGGCAATAAAGCAAAGTCCACCCAGTGGGGTGATGGCCCCTACACCTTTAAGTCCTGCATTCTCCGAAGTATTTAAATAAGTTAACAGGTATAATGATCCACTAAATAAAATGATGCCGGACAGAAAAAGAATTCCGGCCCATTCCATGAGTTTACCAGGCATCCTTCTATACAAAATGCCTACCGCAAGAATGGCAAATGTATGGTAATACTGGTATCTCACACCGGTTTCAAATGTGGCGTAGGCATCCGCTTCAACGGCTTTTTTTATGGCGTGGGCGCCAAATGCGCCAAGCACAACGCTAATGATGGCAAGCAGGCAAGCACATTGTATAAATCGTTTAGACATATTTATTCTTGATTTCGTTAAAGGTAGTATCTGAAATGGATTCAGTTGGCAATATTATGCGAGCCTGGGAATAAAATTTATTTCTTTCCTGTAACTTGTTTTTAATATAGTTGTCCAATCCTTCTTCATCGAATTGTTTAATCAATGGACGATGTTCCTTTTCTTTCACTAATCGTTCTTTCAGCACTTCCACAGGGCTATCCAGGTATATTGTCAATCCATTTTCGTTCATCCATTGCATATTATCATAAAAACATGGGGCACCTCCCCCGGTAGAAAGAATCAAATGATCGTCCTGCTCAAAACTATGTAATCTTTCCCTTTCTTTTTGCCTGAAAAAATCTTCGCCATGTTGCTCAAAAATCTGGGGAATGGTTAACCCGGTGTTTTTTTCTATTTCGGTATCCAGGTCGAAAAATCGCATTTGCTGCTGTTCCGACCAAAGACGTCCCCAGTAAGTTTTACCCGTTCCCATAAAGCCCAGCAAAAAAAATTTCATACTCCTTAATTTCACGTAAACGCGTTGAGCCCGGTTATATCCATGCCCGTTATGAGTAAATGTACATCATGTGTGCCTTCGTAAGTAATCACGCTTTCGAGGTTCATCATGTGGCGCATTACGGAATATTCGCCGGTAATGCCCATTCCGCCCAACATTTGCCTGGCATCGCGGCAGATATTAGAAGCTACTTCACAACCATTGCGCTTAGCCATGCTCACCTGCTGCGGGGTAGCTTTTCCTTCATTCATTAAAACACTCACCCTCCAGTTCAGCCATTGGGCTTTTGTAATTTCAGTGATCATTTCGGCTAATTTCTTTTGTTGCAGCTGAAAGCCGCCAATGAGCCGGTCAAACTGAACCCTTTCTTTGGCATAACGCAAGGCGGTATCATAACAATCCATAGCTGCGCCAATGGTACCCCAGGCGATTCCGAAGCGGGCTTTGGTTAAACAACCCAATGGGCCTTTTAATCCTTTTGCATTGGGCAAAATATTCTCCTTAGGCACTTTTACATTGTCAAAAACAAGTTCGCCAGTGGCGGAGGCACGAAGGCTCCACTTGCCGTGGGTGGCAGGGGTGCTGAAGCCTTCCATTCCCCTTTCCACGATCAGTCCGCGGATGTCGCCATTTTCGTCCTTTGCCCATACCACTGCAACCTGCGCGTAAGGAGCATTACTGATCCACATTTTAGTGCCATTCAGTACCACATGATCGCCCGCATCTTTAAAATGGGTAAGCATGCCGGCAGGGTTGGAACCATGATCGGGCTCTGTTAAACCAAAGCAACCCAACCATTCGCCGGTACCCAGCTTTGGAAGGTATTTTTTGCGTTGTGCTTCACTGCCATACTCGTATATGGGAAACATTACTAAACTGCCCTGAACAGAAGCGGTGGAACGAACCCCGCTGTCGCCCCTTTCCAATTCCTGCATCATCAACCCGTAACTGGTATAATCCAATCCGCCACCGCCATATGCGATGGGGATGGTAGGGCCAAAACAGCCTAAATCGCCCAACTGTTTTACAATATGTTCCGGGAAGGTTGCATTTTGGGCATACTCCTCTATAATGGGGGAAATTTCTTTTTTTACATACAACCGCACGCTTTCACGGATCATCTTTTGTTCCTCCGTGAGCAATTCATCCAATTGTAAATAATCGGGGCTGGAAAACAGGTCGGTTCGTGTAGCCATATCAGCTCCTTTGTTGTATTTGCTAAGATAGGAAAGGATGGAAGAATGGAAGAGGGTTGAGAAAATAAAATTGCAATGCGCCCTTTGCGGGAAAGCAATAATCTTCAATAAAATAAAAAACCACGCGCAAAGCGTGGTTGTGTGCCCAGAACAGGAATCGAACCTGCACATCCTTGCGAATACCAGATTTTGAGTCTGGCGCGTCTACCAATTCCGCCATCTGGGCTTCAAATCGGGGTGCAATATTACACATTAAGATGTGAATTGCCATATTTTTTCCTGTGAATTCCAGTTCTCCTTTAAGCACCCTTTATAATCTTGGAAAGCCATAAATGCTTATTTTGCTTATATGATCAAAATAGGGCTTATCAGGGAAGGGAAAATCCCCGAAGATAACCGGGTAGCATTGACACCGGCCCAATGTAAATGGATACAAAAAGAAAATACTGCTGTAAGGATTATTGTTCAATCTTCTTCAACACGTTGTTTCAGTGATCGGGAGTATGCTATGGCGGGTATTGAGGTAAGCGATGATATGGATACATGTGATATCCTGCTCGGCATCAAGGAAGTGCCCATTGATATGTTAATAGTCGGTAAGACTTACTTGTTCTTTTCCCATACCCGGAAGAAACAGCTTCAAAACCAGGCTCTTTTGAAATGCATTATTGCTAAAAAAATAACCCTTATAGATTACGAATGCCTGGTGCATGACGACGGACAGCGTATCATTGGTTTTGGCTTTTTTGCCGGTGTGGTGGGCGCTCACAACGGAATGATGGCCTATGGAAACCGAACCGGTTTATACCACCTCGACAGGGTATATAAGCAGCGGAGTTTTCGCGAACTGATCCATACCTATTTTGGGTTGCGCTTGCCCAATGTGAAGATTGCCATTACGGGCTCGGGTAGGGTAGCGCATGGCGTGCTGGAGATCATGAACTTGATGGGTGTTCATGAGGTAGAGCCGGACGAATATCTAACAAGGCGGTTTTCCTACCCGGTCTATACACAATTGAAGGGGCAGGATTTGTACCGGCAGAAGCAAACAGGAACATACAGCCGCATGGATTTTCACGAACATCCGGAAAGGTATGATTGCATTTTTTTGCCTTATGCTGAACAAACCGATATTTTACTCAATGGTGTTTACTGGGACAAAAATGTACCACGCCTTTTTGAAAGAGAAGCAGTGCAGTCCGACACATTTATCATTCAGACCATTGCGGACATTACTGATGACGCCGGTGGCTCCGTTCCCATTAACCTGGGTGACCAAACCATTGAAGATCCTATATACGGCGTAGATAAAAAAACATTCAAAAAAACTACGCCCTATATACCCGGTTCCATTGACCTGATGACAGTGGGAAACCTGCCTAATGAATTGCCCCGGGACGCTTCCCGTTATTTTGGGGAACAACTCATCAAATATATACTACCTGATTTAGTCAAATCAGGTTCACCCGTTATTGAAAATGCAACGATCATCAGGAAAGGAACACTCACGGCAGCTCATCAATATTTGAAGGACTACGCCGGAGTGTAGATAGTTGTTGAATGAAAATGTATATGATTCGGTTTGCGGTCAGGGTTCTTCATGTTACAAGTGCAGGTAGTAGTCCTTTAGCAAGGCAGTAAATAAAGTTGAGTATTGCGATCCATTATCCCGGATAATCAGTTCATGCACCAGCGGCGACTTCACCTTACGCCTTGCAAAATGCAGTATGCTTCGGAAATAACCGTGATTTGGCGTTTGTTTTACGAGTAATTTTTCCAGGAGATGAAAGCCTTCTGTTGCGACTAATGTTTCATATTCCTGCATTCTATGATAGGGGAGGAGTATGCCACAACTTCCATCAGACGAAAGGTTTTTAGCGATCACTTCCGTTAAGGCCGCCAGGGTTAAACCATCATCATGTTTAGCCAGGTTTTTCTCATTGTTCCGCGACTTGAGATCGTTTTGGTAAAACGGTGGATTGCATATAATGAAATCATATTTCGTGGGAAAAGGGTAGGAGGTAACGTCGCCGGCAAATGCATTTATCCTGCTTCCCCACATGCTTTTATCAACATTCAGTTCCAACTGGTTGAAAGAAGACAAATCTTTTTCAATTGCATGTATTTCTCCCGTTGTTTTTTGAGCGAGCATAAGCGTAAGCAAACCCGATCCGGCACCTATATCCAGTGCTGTTTTAAACGATAAATTTTTTGCTGCGAACCAGGCTCCAAAAATGCATGCATCCGTACATACTTTCATGGCACATTGATCGTGCTGTATTATAAATTGCTTGAATTGAAAGTAAGGATTGGGCAAAGGATTTGAGATTTGAAATTTGATATTTAAGATCTGCCTTCCCGGCAGTAAGGTTCATGATTTGTGGTTAATAATTTCCTCAAGCGCTGTGCTGTAACCTGCTCCAATGGGTAAATGAATATCATTCACCCAAACATTGTATTTATCTATTCTTGTAATCTTATTGTTCGCTACAATATAAGAACGATGAATGCGGGTAAATCCTGAACCTGGCAAAAGCGCTTCTGCTTCGTTCATGGTAAGCCTTGAAAGGACTTTACCTTCTGCCAAAATAAAATGGACGTAATTGCCTGCGCTCTGAAGATAGATGATATTGTTAAAATCCACCCTAACCTGTTCGTAACCACTCTTGATAAAAGTATGTTGCTCATTCGCATGCTGAGCAATAACTGAATTTTTTAAATATTGCAGATCATTGGCTTTGTTGGCTGCTTTTAAAAAGCGGGCAAGTGAAAATGGCTTTAGTAAATAATCAACCGCATCCAGTTCAAAACTTTCCACCGCATGTTCGCTGTAGGCAGTTGTAAATATCACCATGGGCGGCCGCTGCACCGATTTTATCCATTCCATGCCACTGATATCGGGCATCTTAATATCCAGGAAAATGAGATCGGTTGGTTGTTGCTGTATGTAATCCAGGGCTTCAAAAGCATTGGTGAAGCAAGCCTTCAGGTCAATGAAAGGTACTTTTGCCGAAAGAGATTTTACGACCTCCAATGCAATGGGTTCATCATCTATAGCAATGGCGCTGAGCATTTACTCTCCAAAGATTTTTGTGTGAGATGCACCGCAATTTAGAGTATCCCTTTGATCTTTTCAATTCCGGTTAAAATACAGCAGTCGGCTCTTCAATTGTTCCCAAAACTGCCGCACGTTACCGGGGTTTTGCTTCCATTGATTAAAATTGAGTTCAGCTTCTTTACGTCTGAATTCATCTATCTCGGCCATCAGGTCGGTTTGTAATTTTTTATCGGTTGCCAATGCTTGTTCATAAAATTGTTTTTCCACTTCCTGCACGGCCTCCCTTTCATTTCGCCAGGCCAGTTTTTGCTGGAGCGTAGCATGTTGTACTTTTTCTTCATATAACCCGGAAGGCATCATGAGTTTTGTCAGCAAAGGCATTAACTCAATCATCATAATCAACATAATCACCAGGCGATAGCGGTACTTCACCGGTGGGTGTACAAGCATCAGGTCATCCAGGGTTTCTATCCGGGTTAAAAAGCCGTCAGCGAGCCCTGCTCCAAATTCGGTTATGCGTGACTGGATGGTAGCTTCTATATTTTTTTGCTGAGACAGGGCACTATCTAAGGCCGCCTGGTTATTTCGTTTCCATACCAACAAATCTTCTTCCGCTTTCAGGTAGGCTACTTTTTTAACGCGGGCGATAGTGTATTCTCCAATTTTGCCAGAACCGCCTGTGCCGTCAGTTTCGCGGATATAAGCATTCTTCAAATCGAGTATTTCCTGTTCTTTTGCCTTCTGCTCACCGCGGATTCGTTCAATTTCTGTGTTCGCCTGTTGCAATAGTACCGCGTTCTCCTTTCGTATTTGAGCCGTATACGCTGAGATTTTCTTTTCCTGTACAACGGGCAGATGTGCATCTACATCTCTTTTGAAAAGCATCAGTACAACTGGCTGCGATAAAAAGAAGCCGATGGTAAGTGCAAGCACTAATCTCAGCGACAGGGAGAGCCATCGGTTCTTCCCGCCATTGCTGTTAATACCAGCAATCAACCCGCGGTCAATGGTGAGGATCACAAATCCAAAGAAGAGTGCGGCGGGCAAAACAAGCAGTATATCATCAAACAAGGTAGAAAAGAAATAACCCCAGGCTAAAGTGGCAAATATCCATGTTGCCATTACAGTATAACCGATTACACTGTATCGGAACCGATCAGGGCCACAATCCTTGATAATCGTAACGTCTGCGGCTGCCATCCACCAAAGCACTTTATCCCATGATGATGCTTCAGCGTTATAATTTGATGGTGAGGTGGATGAAGTATTCACTGTTTGTTGATCTGATATGTAATTCATGTTGACCGGGATATAAAAGTGATAAACGTTGCTTTACATTTTCCAATCCAATGCCGGAATCATTTTTTTCCGGGTCATCTTCTTTTTGGAGGTGAACACTATTATAAACATCGAAATAAAGGTTTTCAGTATCACAGGAAATGTTAATTTTTATCCATGATTTTTCCTTTAAACTGATGCCATGTTTGAAAGCGTTTTCTACAAATGGAATAAGCAGCATCGGGGCGATGTACTGACGGCAATCTTTATCTTTAATCGTAAGGTCAATCGCTATATCTGGCGATGAGTGGGTACGTAGTCGTTGAAGATCAATATAGTTTGTTAAATAATTAATTTCCTTGCTTAACGGTATTTTCTCCTGCTGGTTTTCCTGCAACATAAACCGCATCATGTCTCCTAATTTCTGAACCCCTTCGGCAGTGCGATCGGCATGTTCCTGCAAGGCCGTGCCATAAATGGTATTGAGCGCATTAAATAGAAAATGCGGGTTTATTTGTGAACGGAGAAAATCTATATCAGCCGTTTTTTGAGAAATAGTTTGCCGGAGTGAACGGATCTCCTTTGCTTTTCCTTTTTGCTGATCAATATAGTAGCGGCTCAAAAACCAGGTGATGAATACCATAACAATATGGAACAATGCCGCCACAAACAGCGTTAGCCCATTTCGGTGTCCGTCAGAGAGTTGAGCGAATACAATAAACAGGGGGAAGCCAACAACAAGGTTAATCAAAATGTAAGTGAAAATTAGCTTCTTTCTTTTGCCCGCCTCTATATACCAGGGGATAAAAAACCGGGTCAAGGCAAAGAAAAGGGCAATATATAAGGGGAAGAATACAAGGACAAAATAAGGCAATCCTTTTGAGAAAATCGGCGTGCAAATTAACGCGGTACTCAGCAGCATCAGCCATGACCATCCAATTACCACTACTTCAGTAAGAGTTTTTCTTTTTGCCGGGTCGCTGCACCATTGTTGCGTATACAACCACATCACCAGCATTTTACAAAGGTAGTAAGCGATAAATAGCGCGAAAATGAGTAAAGCCTGTGCAAATGATTCTTTGGCAATTTGCATATCAGCGTCCTTTCTTGTATCATAAATGGCATATAGTTGATATTGAAGCCAGGTATTGCAAATCAGCATGATCAGGAAAACCACCACAAACGAAATAAAGAGCGTACCGGCAACACTGTAGTAACTGCTTTTTTTTAGTAGCGAGGGCAGAATCTTAAAATTCAATGTAAAAAAGATCGAGGAAACAAGAACAACAACTGTCAATTGAGGGATCAGGTAATACTTGTAATAATCGAATATAAGATGATATCGGATAGCCGCCTGTCCATATCTATGAAGGAGTACCTCCGGGGAGGAGCTTATACTTTCGTAGGCTTTTACGAGCACGTAAACGAGCAATATCACTACTGCCCCCCATGATTCAAGCTTCTTTAGTTGCATATGCTAATGGTTTATGCAATAATAAAACAGTTCACTTGTGCAATGAACAAAATGTGATAAAACCGGGGATTTGTGTGACAAACCCAGGGAAAAATATAACGGGTGCAGGAAATCCTTCTCATTCTGTAAAAAGAAAACACCCAACATCGCTATTCGTTAAGAACAGGAATGTTGGGTGATGTATTGCATTCAGCTTTGAGCCGGGAGCCTTGAGTCGTAAGGTATGAGTCGTGGTGATTTTGCGGAGAGTTGATAGCCGAAAGCTGATAGCTGTCGGCGTTTACTCAGATCTCATCACTTACCACATTTAAATATCTATCGCTTCGCCATAGGCAGCGGCCGTCGCCTCCTTAACGCCCTCGCTCATGGTAGGGTGGGGGTGTGATGCATTCAATATTTCATGATAAGTTGTCTCTAATTTGCGGGCCACAGATACCTCGGCTATATTTTCGGTTACGTTATAACCAATCATGTGCGCGCCTAAAAATTCACCATATTTAGCATCGTAAATTACTTTTACAAAACCCTCTGTAGCGCCTGCAGCGCTTGCCTTGCCGGAAGCCATGAAAGGGAATTTGCCCACTTTCACTTCGTAGCCCGCATCTTTTGCCGCTTTTTCGGTATAACCGATGGACGCTACTTCAGGCGTACAATAAGTACAACCCGGTATGTTATTGTAATCCAAAGGATCGGGCAGATGCGGGTACTTCTTGGCATTGTAGCCAATATGTTCCGAGGCAACTATCCCCTCTTTGCTGGCAACATGCGCCAGAGCCTGGTTGGGAGTGCAATCTCCAATGGCATAGATGCCCGGGATATTGGTTTGCTGGTATTTATCGACAGCTATTTTCCCTTTTTCCGTTTTTACACCGGTTTCTTCAAGTCCTATTTTTTCAATGTTGGCTACGATGCCTGCAGCGCTCAATACAATATCGGCCTCAAGGGTAATTTCACCGTTCGCCGTTTTTACTTTGGCTTTAACGCCGTTGCCGCTGGTATCCACGCTGGTTACTTCGCTGCTGGTATATATTTCTATGCCTTGTTTTTTGAATTGTTTTTCAAGTTCCTTCGAAACGTCTTCATCTTCCACCGGCACTACCCTGGGTAAGAACTCAACGATGGTTACCTTGGTTCCCAAACTATTATAGAAATAGGCGAATTCAACACCAATGGCTCCGCTGCCCACCACGATCATTGTTTTAGGCTGTTGCGGTAATACCATCGCTTCGCGGTAGCCAATTACCTTTTTACCATCAATAGGCAGGCTGGGCAACTCGCGTGACCGTGCCCCAGTAGCGATAACGATATTCTTTGCTTCCACGACCTGTGATTTTCCGTCGGCTCCTGTTACTTCTATCTGCCCCTTGCCCTTCAGTTTTCCATAGCCCATAATCACATCAATCTTATTCTTTTTCATGAGGAACTGAACACCCTTGCTCATCTTATCAGCTACACCACGGCTACGCTTAATCACCGCTTCAAAATTATGCTGCACTCCTGAAGCATCAATTCCGTAGTCTTTGCTATGCTTCATGGATTCATATACCTGGGCGCTTTTCAATAGAGCTTTTGTAGGGATACAACCCCAGTTCAGGCAAATACCGCCTAAACTTTCTTTTTCAATGATCGCTACTTTAAAACCCAACTGGGAGGCCCTGATAGCCGCTGGATAGCCGCCGGGACCACTGCCTAAAACGATTACGTCGTATGCCATAACAGAATATGTGTTTTTAAAGAATGATATCAGGGCAGAGAAGTTGGAAGATTCCCGTACCTGAAATGATTTGCGAAAATACTGGCAAAAGCCCAAAAGAAAAAATGCATGTGGGCAGGTTGGTTGGGATCGAATTCAAACACTTTTGATTGGGGGTGCCGCAATAGGCCAAATTCAATAAAATAATTGTTATATTCAGTAATCCGGGAAATAAATAACTTCCTTCAATTGGCTTGTATGGATTTGCCCAAGACAAAATCGGAAAAATTATTATCGAGTCTCGGAATTCCGGAGCATTATTTGTTAGGCCCTTTAATATAAAAGCAAATGAAAAATATTATTGCGAGGTTTTTTATGTTTGTTAAAGCGAACTTACAGGCGAAACTTAAAGATATCGTCACCGATCGTCATAAATCAATCAGCAAGGTAGTTATGGACGCTGATCGATTTAAGTGTTTGTTGGATTACGAGAATAGCCTTAACGTTTTATTGTCCAGTCTTCAGCAATTTAAAATGATCGGTAACGGATATAATGAATTACCGAAGGTTAGTGCCTACACGGCAGACTTACAATTGCTGAGAACGAATCATGAAATACATAGTAAAAAGGTGGAAGCCCTTATAGGTGATCCGGCTTTTACAAAATATAAGCAATTAGCTGAAAACGAGTTAAAAGAGTTCCAATCTTTTACCGAAAACTTTGTCTCCAGAATGGATACACTTGCAACTGAATTTAAAGGCAGCGATGTTGATGCAGAACTTTTTTGGAGACGCCACGGGTATCCTGCCTACCATGAATATTTAGCGGATCGGTTATCCCATATTAAGAAATCCAATTCCGCTTTGAACGGCATACAGAACTTCATCATGGCACATGTTGTCGTACAAAATTGAATAATCCTTGTTCCGTTGCGAGGGATGGGACTTGTGCGCCGTGGCGCATCGAACCACCGTCCGCCGCGGCGGATATGAGCCATCAAAGGTTACGGCATACCCCAAATAAAAAAGCCCCACAAGTGAGACTTTTCTTTTGTTGCGAGGGATGGGATCGAACCACCGACCTTCGGGTTATGAGCCCGACGAGCTACCGCTGCTCTACCTCGCGATATAATATTTTTTTATTTTCTTTAACTTCTGTTTTTCTGCCTTTTCAGAAATCATTCCTCGTATTCCGTTCAGTCACCAAGCTTTTCCGTATCAAGGAGGCGCAAAGGTAAGCTTCTGTATTTTATCAGCCAAACAATTTTTGTTTCAACTACCTTTGCATGAATTTTTATATAAATAATGAAAGTAGGCTTTGTAAATATTTTTGGTAAACCCAATGCCGGTAAAAGTACCTTGCTCAACGCACTGATCGGGGAGAAACTGGCGATTGTGTCTCCCAAGGTACAAACTACCCGTCATCGTATTAAGGGGTTTTTAAACAGCGAGAATTACCAGGTTATCTTTTCAGATACACCTGGCATTATCGAGCCCAGGTATAAACTGCATGAAAAAATGATGCATTTTGTGAAAAGCAGTCTGGAAGATGCAGACTTGGCCTTGCTTTTAGTGGACGTACACGAAAACCTTGAAGAAGTAAATGCTATTTTTTCGAGCCTGAGGTTAAAAGTGCCCGCCTTTGTGGTGCTCAATAAGATGGATCGTTCAAAGCAGGACAGGATAAAAGAAGCAACGGAGTTTTTTAGTTCGAAGGCCTACTGCAGGAAAACAATACTGATTTCGGCGCTCAAAAAAACAAATATCGACCAGCTATTGGATGACATACTGGCTTTTTTGCCGGAAGGGGAACCTTTTTATGATGGTGATGATCTAACGGATTTGCCCACACGTTTTTTTGTGGGAGAGATGATACGGGAAAAAATATTCGATCTTTTCCAGGATGAAATTCCTTACCATACTACGGTAGTGGTGCAGGAGTTTAAAGAGAAAATAAGCTTAATTAAAATAACCGCTGAGATCATTGTTCACCGCGAATCGCAGAAGGCTATTATTTTAGGCGACAAAGGAAAAATGATCAAGCAAATAGGAACAACTTCCCGGCAGGAAATTGAAGCTTTCCTGGGCAGTAAAGTATTTCTTGAATTATTTGTAAAAGTTCGGCCGAAATGGCGGGACAACGATCTGCACCTGAAAGAATACGGGTATTGATCGGGAAATGAAGAATTGGTGGTTATACGGTAATAAAAAAAACTACAAACCACAAACTACAAACTTTTAAATATGAGTTTTACAGTAGCTATAGTAGGACGACCGAATGTGGGCAAAAGCACTTTTTTTAATCGTATGCTGGAGCAGCGCAAGGCGATTGTTGACAATATAAGTGGTGTTACCCGCGATCGTCAATACGGCGTGGCAGAATGGAATGGCAAGAGCTTTAATCTTATTGATACGGGTGGATTTGTTCCCGACAGTGTTGATATTTTTGAAACAGAAATACGCAAACAGGTTGCCATCGCAATGAATGAAGCCAATGCTATTATTTTTATGTGTGATGCGGCTACGGGCATTACCAACCTGGACGAGGCGATGGCTGATATATTGAGGCAAACCCAAAAACCGGTTTTCCTTGTAGTGAATAAGGTGGATAATCCCGAGCGCATGCTGTATGCCACGGAATTTTATAGTATGGGCATCGAGCATATTCATTTTTTGTCGAGCATCAGCGGGAGCGGTACAGGTGAACTGTTAGACGACCTGGTAAAACTGATCCCGGATAATGAACGGGATGAAAACGAGGGCAAAAGCGAATTGCCTAAAATTGCGATTATCGGTCAGCCTAATGTCGGCAAATCATCTTTGTTAAATGCTTTAACTGGTGAGGAGCGAACTATAGTAAGTGAAATTGCGGGCACTACGAGGGACACTATTCATACACATTATAATTTATTTCAAAAGGAATTTATACTGATTGATACGGCGGGCATACGGCGGAAAAATAAAGTGGAGGAAGACCTTGAATTCTATTCGGTGATCAGGGCTATTAAGGCCATGGATGAGGCTGATATTTGTTTGCTTTTGCTAGATGCCACGAAAGGTGTTACTGCGCAGGATGTTAATATTTTCTCCCTTGCTGTGCGTAAGGGAAAAGGAGTAGTTGTGGTGGTTAATAAATGGGACCTGGCGGAAAAAACAACCCACACCGCGAGGGACTATGAAAAAGAATTGAAGCAGCGTTTAGCTCCCTTTACTGATGTACCAGTATTATTTATTTCCGTAAAAGACAAGCTCCGCATTTTTAAAGTCATTGAAACAGCCTTGCAGACTTATGAGAACCGCCAGCGTAAAGTGCCTACATCCAAACTCAATGATGTAATGCTTAAAGCAATAGAGTCTTACCACGCGCCTGTTGTGCGGGGCAATTCAATTAAAATAAAGTACGTAACACAACTACCCACTGTTGTACCCAGCTTTGCTTTTTTTTGTAACTACCCGGATGATATCAAACAACCATACAAAAATTATCTCGAAAACCAATTGCGGGCAAACTTCGATTTTAAGGGTGTTCCGGTAAGAATATTTTTCCGGAAGAAATAATAGGATTGCGCATATATCAATGCTATATAAGAGCCTGCTAAAAACATGGACATCCCCGGACTTTGAAAATTTTGTTTGGTGATCCGTTTTTTTTTTGCCGCGACCTGGTTGAACAAATCCCGATTTACCTTGCGCACAATATCGCCAGGCCTTATTAACCCAAGGGGCAATGTTTTACCCACAATGGTTTTCTATCACCTCCTATCGGAAAAGTAAATTATTAGTTTTACGGAAAATGGGAGGTTGTTTCCCCGCTTCTGCTTATTTTTAAGGAGTAATTGCTGGCAACCTGGGTGCGATTAAAATCAATTTACATGAAGATCATTTTAATCAGCTTTTCTTTACTACTGTGCCTGCACATCCGCTCTTTAGGGGAGGTAAATGCCGGGGATAGCACCGCACTTCT
>DASUFG010000631.1:0-3317 GCA_036274715.1 Agriterribacter sp. | reverse complement strand
TCATAAATCAATATATGCATGCTTTCGTTACCGTTCGATGATCATATTTGTTTGAAATAAACGCCATGCCCGAACTTCAGCGCAAGCCCTGAACAGGTAAGTCGCCAAAATACTTAGTGAACCGCCATGCCTTAGTGCCTTTGTGGTTCAATTCACCCATGTTCCGGCTTTTGAAAGCACATTGATTCGCCACCGTACAAACATTGTACGATAACGCACACCATAACTCACGTGCATACTGTTAGTATGATAAAAATCAATAACTTACAAATTGGCACAAGCGTTGGTACAATAAGAGTCAGCTCACGCTTAAAACCAGGATACCATGTTCAAAAATTATTTCAAAACCGGGTGGCGCAATATTATGCGTAACAAAACTTACTCCGCTATTAATATGCTGAGCATAGCTATTGGTCTTGCTGCATTTTGGATGATCGCATTGTATACAGCAGATGAATTGAGTTTTGACCGTTACAATGAAAAGGCCAGCAGGATTGTACGTGTGGTACAACACACCAGTTGGAATGGGAATGAAATACACCAGGCAACCACATCCCCTCCTTTTGCGCCTGCACTACAAACTGCTTTTCCTGAAATTGAGGATGCTGTGCGTATTGACCTTGAAGGTGGTGGTGTAATAAAGTATGATGGGAAAAAACTAAAACAAAACGATATCATTTTTGCGGATAAGAGCCTGCTAAAAATCTTTACGTATGATTTTTTGTATGGCAATGCCAATGAATCGTTGTCCACATCCGAATCAATCGTCATCTCCCAAACCCTTGCTGAAAAATTGTTTGGAACTGCCGGGCAGGCATTTAAGCAAACGATATATTTCGATGACGTTAATCCTTCCACCATTACCGGTATTATAAAAGACATTCCTGCAAATTCGCACCTGCGTTTCAGTGCGGTGCGCCCGTTGCCGGCAGACTTTGCTGGAGGCTGGCAGAATTTTTATGTCTATACTTATCTTCTTTTGAAACAGGGGGTGGATTACAAAGCCCTGCAAAAAAAGCTTCCGCAGTTTGCAGCCCAAAACATTCAAAAAATAATGCGGGTGAATGATTATACTATGGAACTGCAGCCGCTTACCTCCATTCATTTGCATTCCGATCTTGGTTATGAATTGAGCGCCAATGGGAGCATTAAACGGGTATATATGTTCATTGCCATTGGTATGTTAACTTTACTGATAGCGCTCATCAATTATATGAACCTTTCTACAGCGCGTTCTTCTGTTCGGGTAAAAGAAATAGGCATCCGGAAAGTAGTGGGTTCCGGCCGTGGCAACCTCATTGGTCTATTCATGACCGAATCCATACTTACTACTTTGATCGCTTCCGGCATCGCTTTTTTTGCAGTAAACGGGGTACTACCATTGTTTAATGAAATAGCCGGAAAACAGTTAACCGCCTGGCGCTTCGGTCAAATGGAAACCATTACCGCATTCATCGGTTTTGCTGTAATTACGGGCTGCCTTAGCGGGATATATCCGGCCTTTTTTCTTTCCAGGTTTAAAACCATCCCATCACTGAAGGGCGAATTAGGCAGCATGCATGCCAATGTTCTCTTCCGCAGGTCGCTGGTGGTGTTTCAATTTGCAATTACCGTAGTTATGATCACGGGGTCCATCATTATTTACCGGCAAATGCGCTATACGGCAAACGCTGATCTTGGTTTTAACAAAGCCCAGGTGCTTACATTTCATATCGACGACCGGAAAGTGCGTAGCCAGGTTGCCGCGTTGAAGGCTCAATTGCTGCAAAGCCCCTTAATCGAAGGCGCATCAGCAGCGGGCAACCCGATCGGGAATAACGATCTTGGTGGCATGGGCTATAAATTTGAAACACCGCAGGGAGATTTTTCAATTTCCACAACGATGGCCCAGGAGTTGATGGTTGATCCTGATTATCTGCCCACGATGGATATTAGGTTATTAGCCGGGAGAAATTTTTCCGCCGCGGTTCCATCAGACCAGTATGGAGCTGCTTTAATAAATGAAACCTTAATGAAAAAATTGGGCTGGAAAAACCCGGTAGGTAAAAGAATGCAATTTCCCATTGACGACAAAGGCAATACAGCGCAAAGAACAATTGTAGGGGTAATCAAAGATTTCCATACCTACTCCCTGCAGCATAAAATAGAGCCGTTGGTAATGGTGATGCCCCCTGTTGCCTCGATGGAAGATAACCTGTACGTTAAAATCGCGAAAGGAAAAATCCCGCAGGGACTGGCATACATTAATAAAGTATATAGCCAGTTTGATAAAACAAATGTGGCTGAATACAGTTTCCTTGATCAAAATTTCGCAAAACAATATGGCGCTGAGCAAAAGCAGGGCCAGGTCTCTTTGATATTTACCATTTTAGCAGTTATAATTGCCTGCCTGGGCTTATTCGGATTGGCCACTTTCACCGCAACACAAAGAATTAAGGAGATTGGTATCAGGAAGGTTTTAGGTGCAAGTGTAGGTGGAATAACATTGATGTTGAGCAAAGACTTCGTAAGGCTTGTGGCAATCGCTATTGTTATTGCCACACCGGCGGCATGGTTTATCATGCACAAATGGCTGCAGGATTTTGCTTACCGCATCGATATATCATGGTGGATGTTTGTAGTGTCTGGTTTGCTGTCGTTGATCATTGCCTTATTTACCATAAGTTTCAGGGCGATTAAAGCAGCCCTGGCTAACCCGGTCGAAGCATTACGAACGGAGTGAAGTGTCTGAACCAGGATTGTTGGGATCCTGGGATTTCCAGGATAGAGAAGAAATAATGCAAGTGGAAAAACTCGGCGAACCTTTGTTCCTTGGGATCTTTGTGACTCAAGCTAACAAGAAACCATAAACCATTAACTCCGTGAACCTCCGTGCCTTTGTGGCTCCGTTGCCCAACCTAACACCAAACCATAAACCATAAACACCAAACTTCCCCCCGTTCACCAGCGTACGATTGGTGTCCGGTATCGTACACCTCTGATACAATACCCCTTATACCTAATTAATTATCAACACTTTATTTGTTGGCATGACCGTTGGTGCCATACGACTGCATTTTGTTGGCCGAATCGTCAATTGTTGTAACAATCAGATCGCACATCCGTTCAACATATTTCAATACTTAATATCAATTTTAAACAGTTCAACATGAAAAAGTTCATACTTCTCCTGGTAGCAACAGCAGGCATTCTGCTCGCACAAGCGCAGTCCGGCAAAACGCCTTTTATCACAAAATCATTAAGCAATGAGAACCTGAAAAAGGTGAATGTGGAAACTTCCGGTGGCTCTATCATGGTTACGGGCGTTAGTCCTTCAG
>DASUFG010000630.1:0-6710 GCA_036274715.1 Agriterribacter sp. | reverse complement strand
ATCCCATGCGCCGATAAAAAAGAATTAAGATGAATTTCTTCGGTAACCATCGACTTACTTTTAACAACACTTTTAGCCTGTTTCCGGGTACAGATCTGTAAAACGGCATCGAGCGCCTGTTGAGGATTTTCTGCCCATATTACTTTTCCTCCCCGCCCTGTAAAGTTTCGCTCAAATTCCAACAGGTACTTGTCCAGGTGCTCAATGGTTTCCCATTTAATGTTTTTAGCTATTTTACGTACGGATTCGAGATCAGGGAACAATGTTTTTCCCTTCCGGAAAGCAATATCGGATTGGGTCAGGCTATAGTTAATTTTACGCCTGTGTTCCATATCCGTTGCTTTTATCCTGCTGTCTTCCTGGAAGAGCTTTTCCTGTGGATGCATGGGCAATAATATTTTACGCGAAAGATCGAATAACTACTTACCGGCAGAATTTCAAAGTTGATGCGATTACCGGCACAGGCGAAATTAATTTATTCTATCGCAGGCTGCAGCTTACTTTTTTGTGTTTATGTTTTAGAAACAAAAAGGACAGCCCGGCAATGAATATTCAGTTTTACCTATTGTTTCAAAATGAGTTTGCATGCAATGCAAACCTTTTTATTACAACTTTATTGTCGCCTCCTGAGTAAAGGAGCCTTACCTGGTCGGTTTGTACTTTCGGGGTAGGTTGCAGCCTCCTGCGTCCAATACTTGTGCCTTCGGCAATTGTTGTCCATGTGCCATTGATTAAAGCTTCGGCTTTGTATTGTTGTATATATTGCCCTTTCGAAATATCTTCCTCTATTTCAATCCAACCCAACTGTTTTTTTTCGTTCAATTTTACAATGCATGCATTGGGGTCATCTATATTACTTACCACGCCCGCCGGGCTGGCGAACAAGGTTTGGATATTTTTTCCAAAATCTGCAAGCCGGTTTACTTCAGCTGCTGGTATAAGTCCGGTAGTATCGGGTGTCATATTAACCAGTAGGTTGGCACCACGGCCAATAGACTCAAGATATACTTTAGTAAGAAAATCTACACTGCGCAGGGTTTTATCCGAATCGGGATACCAAAACCATTTATCACGTGTATGAATATTCGCTTC
Organism: Agriterribacter sp.; assembly: GCA_036274715.1. Lineage (GTDB taxonomy): Bacteria > Bacteroidota > Bacteroidia > Chitinophagales > Chitinophagaceae > Agriterribacter. Next base: position 5,618 of record DASUFG010000630.1, on the reverse strand, counting down.
TGCTGGCAACCAACCAGTGTTTTCGGGCCCTACCCAGCTTTCAGACCAAGTGTCCTCCGTTACGTTATTCCATAAAGGGTAAGAAGCCCATCCCTGTTCACTGCCCGACCAGCGCACATCGGGCCGGGTGCCACCCATTACTACAGCCTGCGGCTGTAGATTGCGTACCATGGTTCTTACCGCATCGCCATAACCCGTTCCAAGTCGCCTCATGGTATTGGGGTCCATCACATCCCAACCTAACGGATCATACGCTCCGTCGAACCATATATAGTCAATTTCACCATAGTTGGTAAGTAACTCACGTAACTGTTCTATGTAAAGCGGGAAATAAGCATTCACGTCCCCTACCAGTTTTCTTTTTCCCATCGGGTCGGGCGTGCTGGTACAGTTCTGCGACTTGTCTCCAGCCGACACATATAATCCTGGCTTTACTCCATACTTTCTGCAAGCTGCTACAAAGGCGGACACTACATCCCCTTCACCATTTTTCCAGGGTGAATTCTTTACGGAATAAGCGGTGGTCTTGGTCGGCCAAAGACAAAAGCCATTGTGGTGTTTAGCAGTTAAAACAATATGCTGGGCGCCAAATGATTTTGCGGCTTTTACCCATTGGTCGGCATCAAGCCGGGTGGGGTTAAATAGGGATGCATCCGGAACTGTCATGAAGTCAGAATTGGTATAGGTAGCGGGACCGAAATGAATAAATGCACCCAACTGCCTGTCTTGAAAAGCCAACTGTTGTTTGGAAGGTACCGGGGGTAACGTTGTTAAATGGGTCGCGGGTTTTTCATCATTTTCTTCAGTACCTATCAACACCGGCAGCCAATCGCCCTGGTGTGCCGGAGGCTTAGCACTGGGTTCTTTAAAAAAATATTCAAACAATTGCTGTGGGGTTCCCTTATAGGTAGCCCATTGCAAATCCCCTGCGGTTGTTTGATCACTTCCCGTAAAATATATTATGGTTTTGCCATTGTAATAACACAACTCGACGTCAGAAGCATTGCTTTCTGCAATACCGGGTTTTAAAAGAGGGATATTTCTATGTATGGGGTTAAATGTCACAAATGGCCTGTCAGCCGGGGCATCTTGCCAGTTTATCAAATCCTTAGACCGTGTTATCCGGGTTTCATAGCCTATTTTAATATTTTCCAGGTATAGTGTATAATACCAACCGCCTTCATAATACAATGCGGGGCCACCTACATATTTATCCTTTCCATATACTGCGCCTGGAATTTCTTTCCAATGCTGAAGATCAGTTGATTCAACATAACGAAAAGTAAAAGGCTTCCATTGAGGATCATTGGTTTCATAAAGCAAAATAAAATTGTCTTTCCCCCGGCAAACAGCTGTATTGAAAAAAAATTCATTAGGGTTTGCTTTTAAAACGGTTACCGGCTTTGTCCAGTTTTTCAAATCGGTAGAACTGGTCATGCTGATTTCTGTCATTTGCCTCCAGGGTTTTCCTGTGCCATAGTTACCGGCGAAAACATAAACGGTGTTATCATGTGTGAGCACTGTACCGAAGCCATGATTCTTTAACGCTATAGAAATAATTTTTCCGGAGCTGATTTCTTTGATCCGCACTTCATCGTCATGAAAATAATCTCCGGGTTTAGCACCTTTTACATCCCAAAACTTTTGATTGTTTTCCAACAGGTATAATTTATCCCTAAAAACAAAGGGGGACGATTCCACCAGCGGGGCATTCAAACGTCCTTGTTTTTCTATTGGATTTGTCCAGGTTGTTTGGGCAGCAAGGGAACAAAAGCTGAAAAACAAAATACTTACCAGGTAAGTATGCTTTGAATAGATTCCGATTTTCATTCTTATTTTTTATTTTTCATTCTGATTCATGAAAGTAAATATCCACTTTCGGTGTCGGGTCGCCAGGGGAATATTCACATGATTTGTAACGGATGCTTCCAGAAAGATACTTTAAATTCCGTGTTAACGGCACACGGTCAGAGATGAAACACTATTATGTAAGATCGGCCCCTTCATGAAAACAGCCCAAATCACTTCGTTTTGAAAGGGTGGTAGCCTTTTCCGGTAATGCCTGCAAATGGGTAATTTATCAACAGTAATGAAGAAATCATGATTTTAATATTTTTTAGATTAAAATAATCCGTATCTAATAATTTGGTATCTTAAATTGCACTAAAAAGAGGCCTCCTGCCGGATCATAAATATCATCTATGTGTTTCAATAAAAGTATTACCGGTAAAATATTAACAATCATTTTTTTGCTGTCCACCAGTGGTTTTTTATATGCTCAACAAAACAGGGTGGAGCAGGCACTGGAAACGCTTTCGCAAAAGTATTCGCAGGAGAAGGCATACCTGCTTTATAATAAACAAAATTACTTGGCCGGAGAGAATATGTGGTTTAAGGCATTTGTATTTGAGGGCTATAACCGCTCGCTCATTTCAACAAGCATGTGGGTGGAACTGTATAACAACAAAAAAGTACTGATAAATAAAAAATTAATTCCTCTTTTTGATGGAGAGGGACAAGGTAGTTTCGCGCTTCCTGATTCGCTGCCCGAGGGGGTATATTACGTTAGGGGCTACACGCAATGGATGCTCAATTTCGATGAGGCTTTTCAATATATGCACGCCCTGAAAATATATAATATCTCTTCACCTCAAAAGTTGGTGCCCGATACTTTGTCTGCCTGGAAAGCCGCAGCTTTTCCTGAAGGAGGAACATTTGTAGAAGGGTTAGCAAACAAAGTTGCCATTCGACTTTCTTCGGCTGGTGTTTTACCCGAGGACTGGAGTGGCTATGTTATTGACGCTGCCAAACCATCTCAAAAATTAACCAGCTTTACTGCATTAGACAGGAACGTGTCGGTTTTTAGCATCATACCCGAAAAGAATATTAAGTACCAGGTAATTGTTCAGGACAAAAAGGGTAAAAAACAAACCATTAGTTTACCTATGGCAGAAGAATCGGGCGTAAGCCTGCAGGTGAACAGTACAACAGACGCCATTTTCTATTCCCTCCATTTTAAAAACCTGCCCGCAGACGCCAGTGGGTATAAAATTATTGGTACAATAAATAATACCCTGGTATATAAAGCCAATATTAATAAAATTTCGCCCGAAATAACCAGTTCTATCCCGGCTGATAAACTGATAAATGGAGTATTACAGTTAACTGTTTTTGATGGGGCCGAAAATGTACTTGCTCAAAGACTTTGTTTTGTGCAACCAGAGCAGCTACGTATTGGCCGGCCCGCCTTCCCTCCGCTATACCTCAGCAATAAGCCAAGAGGCGTTAATGGATTTGACATGATGGCCGATAGCAATTATCTCCAGTATACCGTGCTGGTAATGGATGGGAATGTAAAGGGTTACCTGGACGACGAAAATCTATTAAGCGCTTTGTGGCTAACCGGCGATTTCCCCGGCCGTATTGATGCCCCCGCCCGTTATTTTGAATATGACGCCAATCCGGCTGCCCTGGATGCACTATTGATATCGGAAGAGTGGCGGCGTTTTAACTGGCCCGCTGTTGTAAATGGCAAATTTCCGGATATAAAGTATGTGCCGGAGCCCTATCTTTCATACAAAGGCACTGTGTATGGTGGGGGCGGCGTCATTGCGAATGATGTAGTGAACCTGATTTTTTATTTCCAGGATTCTACCAATCAAATTACCCAGGTAAATACAGATGCCAAAGGCTCATTCGAGTTAAAGAATTTGATTTATGAAGAACCGTTAAAAGTATATTACCAGGTAAATGATAAAAAAATAGCTCCGAAGGATGTATCTATAACATTTGAGCCATTAAATAAATCTATCGCTTATAGCAGCCCTTTACCGGCAAGTGGATATATACTTGCCAAAAGATCTCCTAACGACAAGGTTTCGGATGAGATCGCCAGGAGCATGAATACCCTCGATAATCAAATAGGTACTGATACAAAATTCAAAACACTCCAGGAGGTGAAAATAGTGGCGCAAGGTAAAAGTGAAAAAGAGAAACTAAATGAAAAACTAAGCTCGGGTATGTTCAGGAGCATGAATGAAGATGTATTCGATCTTGTAAATGAAAACAAGGAGGCAGCAGCCTACGCCAACATTCTGCAATGGCTGCAGGGGCGTGTTGCCGGTCTGCAGATACAGATGCAGGGAGGCAGTTATGTTCCCATTCTCAGGGGTAGCCAGGTTGACTTATATCTTGATGAAATTCGGGTTGATGCCTCCACCATTGGCAGTTTGCCGGTTAGCGATATTGCAATGGTAAAAGTGATTAAAGGTGGCTTTGTGGGTGGAGTAGGCGGTGGCGGCGGCGGTGCCGTTGCTATTTATACCCGGAGGGGAGATACTCAATCTCCTAATGCTCAAAAACCGCCATCGTTAAACAGCAGTACTTTGCCGGGTTACGATAAGCCCCTGCCTTTTATTGAACCTGAGTATAAAGATGCTTCGGTTAAACGAATTGAAAAAGATACGCGTGATGCGCTCTATTGGAATCCATCGGTTCCATCTCAACCTAATAAGTTGGTAAAAATTCGTTTTTTCAATAATGATGATGCTAAAAGTATAAAGGTCATTATTATAGGATTCTCAAAGGATGAAGACGTGCCTTTATATTATAATGACACATTCAAATTGAAGTAGTAATTTTGGTCTGAAAAGCCAGGTAATATTTTAACTGTTACCTTGTCTTAACACGTGGATCAACCAATCTGTACAACACGTCGGAAAGGATGTTAATGATGATGAACAAGGTGGCAGTTACCAGCACACTACCCATCACTACAGGAAAGTCCAGTTTATCTAAAGCATCTACCGTTATTTTGCCAATTCCTTTCCACCCAAAAATATATTCAACAAAAAAAGCGCCGGCGAGTAATTCAGCAAACCAACCGGTAACCGCGGTAAGCACTGGGTTAAGTGCGTTTCGTAAGGCATGTTTGAATATCACCTTGCCCTTGCTTAGTCCCTTAGCGTAGGCGGTGCGGATATAATCCTGGTTTAAAACGTCCAGCATAGCACTTCGCGTTAGTTGCGTAATAATAGCCAATGGACGGATACCTAATGTAAAGGCAGGTAAAATAAGGTTTTTTAAAGAAAGGTATTTTTCTCCGGTAAAATCATCATATTCGTAGTAACTACCGGTGATATTAAGTCCCGTATATTGGCCAAGAATGATAGCGAAAAAGTAGACGATGAGGATGCTCATAAAAAAAGAAGGAGCGGAAATGCCTAATACGCTTGTAAAAACTGCTGAAGTATCCATCCAACTGTTTTGTTTTACAGCGGCAAGCACACCAAGGGCAATGCCTGCTATAGTTGCAAAGAACATTGCCGTAGTAGCCAGTAAAATGGTACCCGGCAGAGCTTCCATTAGTATGCCAAATACATCTCTTTTACTTTGGTAGGAATGCCGCAGGTACGGCAATTTGATGGACAGTTTAGTATTGCCTCCCAGAAAAATACCATGCAACCGCTTATGCTCAATCTCTTCTTTTGTATGGATGCTTAAGGGAGAGATATCTTTTAAATAAAATAAAAATTGTTTCCATTTGGTTTGATCCAGGTTCAATTCTCTCCTTATGTTTTTAATAGTGGCGGTGTCGCCGGTTTGTCCCAGTACTAAAC
>DASUFG010000629.1:0-4628 GCA_036274715.1 Agriterribacter sp. | reverse complement strand
AAACGATTTTACCCATTATTAAATCACATGAGAAAAGGAAGTTGTTTTGTTGCTCTCTGGTAGCAAAACAACAATAATAATGTTACCGGATCATTAAGCCGGCTTTACCAAATTGTGATTGAATGGCATCCAATTTAAACGGGTGGTTTATTATTTAAGGGAAGCGATAATTAATAAAACTAACGCGACATAACAGAAGGCATTTTATATACAGGAACGGTGCTGCAGGGCTCACCAAACATAAGACTTTTTACCACCGGGCGCAATTTAAAAGTTATCGCTACATATGCCGCCTCGGGTAATATTACATCTCCACAACCTTTTATCACCACTCTTTTACCGGCATATTCTGCAGCCTCTATGCCGGTAATATTATTGAGCAGGAGGGTTTCCATTAAATGATTTTCATCTCCAAACACGATATCATTTGCTACGGGTTGCAGGTATGACACTGTTAGCATGTATGCCCACATCGGAATGATCGCATCCGCCGAATTGGTTAACGCAACGTACTTTCCGCGGTATTTTTCCCAGTCGGTTGCTTTTAACGCCTCCCTGAAATCCTTTTCTTTAAGTATTAATTCTTTGAACAGGTATTTTTTTAAATCGAACACCGCTGTTTCCACTTTGGGATAATACGCTTCCAGATCTATAGTAATAATACCGCTTTCGGAAACCTTATTGATAATGGTATCGCTCATACAGCAAAGTTAACCGAAATAAAAAGGGTCACCAACAGTTAAGCCGATGACCCTTTTTTAAAACATTGTTATTTTAATAGCCAGCCTTCAAACGCTCATCTTTTACAGCTGACGCTTCCCTCAACGCCTGCATTACACCGTAGCTCATGGTTTGTCTCATTTGCATCGCTGCTGCTTTGCGTTGTTCTTCCACATTGGCAGCATCATTTGGTAATGCCCCGATGTTGTTTACTTTTACCGCATACACGCCCGAGTTTCCGGCAAGCGGTTTTGACACGCTGGACTGATAATTTTTATTAAGCGCCGCTCCAATCAATATTAATTCATTACCAAAGCCGGGTTTAAAATTATCAGAAAACCGAATACTGTCTGCCTGCAGCACTTGCTGACCGGTATTCTTCGCTGCTTCATCAATGGTTGTATATTGCCCGTATTGCTGAGCCAGTTGTGCTGCCTTCTTTTTATTCCTCAAAATTGGCTCAACCGCAATCCGGGCATCAGCGGCAGATTGCAGGCCTTCCTTTTTTTCACCGGTAATAAGTGCTACCACGTACTGATCCCCGATAGATGTTGGATCGGAAACTTTGCCTGGATCATTGCTGAATATCCATTTAATAAAAGCTCTTGATGGGCCTATACCCACAATCTGGTAATCCATTTCCTTAACACTTTCCGCAAGGCGTTTATTCAATTTTTCCTTAATCACGTTCTCATCAAACGACTTTGCGTCGCGGCTTGCAGAAGCAAACTGTGTGGCCGCTGCAGATGCCGCCCGGTCTGTTTCAACACTGGCTTCAATTGGTTTTGATAAGTAAGCAATTTTGTAAGCCTGTTCAAAATTCTTCTGGTCTTCTACTTCAATATAGTGATAACCGTACTGTGTTTTAACCACACCTTTATCACCCTTCTTTCCTTCAAAACAAAATTCATTGAATTCTTTTACCATTTGCCCGTTGGGAAAAAACCCAAGTTCACCAAAGGCTGGTTTTGACCCTTCGTCATCCGAATATTGTGTACACAAAATTTCAAAAGAGGCGCCACCGGCTATTGCCTGCTGTATGCTATCAATTCTTTTCTTGGCAACTGAGTCGGCCAATGTAGGTTGACCTGTTTGCGGATTAAGCGTTGCTATTAATATATGCCGTGCTTTGGCAGAATCGGGTAATACTTTTGTACCGATCATCCTGGCAATAGCAATAGAACCTCCATCATAGTAAGGACCATACACTTCACCTGGCGATAATTTAAAAAGCGAATCCTTCACCGCAATTTGTATACGGCTTTTGTTCATGTAACCATCATAAAAAGGCGATTTTGTTCCTTTTCGCGTCACAAAAACGCCTGCATCGGGCGCTTCTGCCAATGCCTTCTTTTCTTCTTCCATTTTATTCCAAAGGGCTGCGCTGTCTTGTTTATTGGGCGCAGCATTAAATAAAACATAAGCAATGCTTTTACTTCTCTCTTGTTTAAAGGCCGATTTATGCTGTTGTACATAATCGTTTATTTCGCCATCGCTCACATGTACAGCAGAATCTGCAACAGAGGAATAATTCAATGCCACATATGAAATATCCGACACCTGGCCGTTCACCGCATTTTGTTTTTCAACGATCCACTTTGGTATGTAGGTACCATTGGTAAAAATAGCCATCAGTTTGTTCTGCACCTGGCTTAAAACGATAGGATCTATCAATTGTTCGTTCACTTGTTTCAATTGAGCAGCATCTTTACTTTTTTGTAATGTTCTGAAAGCGTTGCGGGCAGCTTCTATATTATATATACCAGTTTTAGGATCGGTGAACTGCCGCTTAAATTCATCGGGAGCATCATCACTGAATAATAAATCTGTAAATTCTTTTGAAGTAAATTCAATTCCCAGCTTTTTTGCCTCCGCACTAATGAGTTCTTTGCTCACCAGTCCGTTCCAAATCTGGTTCTGAATTTCCTGGCGCATCGATTCATCAATGCGATATCCCTGTGACTGATACTGGGCTTCCATAGCCCTTACTCGTTCATCGAGAGTTTCTCTTTCTATATCAACCCCATTTACTTCACCTACAGAAGAAGCAGTGCCTGTCAATAAATGACTCCCTCGCCCTACAAAGGCATCCTGCACTAAAAATCCAATAAGACTGATGGCAATAATCCCAAACACCAAAACGGCCGCTTTATCACGGATAGTCTGAATAATAGACATATAATAATGAATGTATTTTTTTGTGGACGGCAAAAATAGGGGAATATATGTTTATCAACAAATTGTGGAAAACGATTCCAAAGCAGCATTCCTCCTGCTTTTTTACCGGTGGATACCTGGTGTTTTAACACGTACAATAAAAGCCGCTAAAATTACGTTTATAGAAATCCACATGTTGTTGTTGAAACAGGGTTTATGTTGTTGAAAACCTCTCGTTTCTACTTTATTTTAAGTGCGCATTTTGGCAGGAGATCGTTTTGGAATTTTAAAATTTGTTCCAACTGCTCCTGAAATCACCATTTAACAATATTTAAGCACTCTTTATTAACGGGCATTATTTAGAAATGTAATCGTTTTTTTTCCGCATCTCTAATTCTTCCACAGTGTTAATAACCTATTCAAAATACATATTGACATTCATTTTTCAATTGTGAATTGATTGTTAATCACAGTGTATAAATGATTAATTTTAACTTTGCCAACAAGATTGCTTTTTCATATATCCCCATATTAACACCCCTAATAGTAATAGGGCTTTTAAATAAATAATCTAATTATTATTAAATACTATGGCAGTAATTAACATTGATGCAGCCAGGGATAACGTGCAACAGGTTGGGTTTTTAGATGTAGACATTGATCCGCGAATCGATTTATTTAAAGCGATAGAGAGATTAAAGAAAGAAAAGAACGCCGTTATACTGGCACATTATTACCAGGAGGCCGACATACAGGATGTGGCTGATTATATTGGCGATAGCCTTGGATTGGCGCAGCAGGCTGAAAAGACCACTGCAGATATTATCGTTTTTGCAGGTGTGCACTTTATGGCCGAAACGGCAAAGATTCTGAACCCGACGAAAAAGGTTTTATTACCCGACCTTAAAGCAGGTTGTTCTTTGTCGGATTCTGCACCCCCTGAATTATTTAAAAAGTTTAAAGAGGAATATCCAGATCATATTGTAATTTCCTATATCAACTGCTCTGCGGGAATAAAAGCCCTGAGTGATATAATCTGTACTTCATCAAATGCACGGCAAATAGTGGAAAGCTTGCCGGAAGATCAAAAGATCATTTTTGCGCCCGATAGAAACCTGGGGGCATATATCAATAAGAAAAGCGGTAGAAATATGGTGTTGTGGGATGGTGCCTGCATGGTGCATGAGATATTCAGCAGGGAGAAAATAACAAAACTCAAGGTAAGGTACCCCAATGCTAAGGTAATTGCCCATCCCGAATGTGAAGACGTGGTTTTGCAACTGGCAGATTTTATTGGGTCTACAACGCAATTACTCAAGTTTAGCGAAGCGGATGATGCTAAAGAATTTATCGTAGCTACCGAAACCGGCATATTGCATCAAATGCAGAAAAACTCTCCCGAGAAGTTATTTGTTCCCGCTCCACCTGATAACAGTTGTGCTTGCAATGATTGCCCGCACATGAAACTAAATACACTGGAAAAGCTGTACCTGTGCATGGAATATGAAGAACCCGAGTTAACTATGGATGAGACCTTAAGAGAGGCTGCTTTAAAGCCTATTAGGCGAATGCTTAAGATCAGTGCTGAACTCGGATTATAATGGCAGGAAGGGGTTCTATCTGCCCATGTAGACCATTAAGATTTGTATATCACTCGGGTTAACGCCCGAAATCCGCGATGCTTGTCCTAAAGTAGTAGGTTGTATTCTCATAAACTTTTGCCGGGCCTCGGAGGATAGGGCAGACAGGTT
>DASUFG010000628.1:0-2298 GCA_036274715.1 Agriterribacter sp. | reverse complement strand
AATTTCATTATTACCCGGTCTACATGTACCTCGTGTAATAAGGAAGCCGTAAGGGTAATAAAAGAGGGGCCCCGATGGAAATTGATCGAAGGCCACAGACCTGCAAAAGTTTCACTTACAGTGCAATTCTAGCAAAAAAGCACTCAAAAAGATAGCAAACTGTTCAAATTCAGCAGATTTCATTTCATTTCTCTGGCAGCATGTGCAGCATCACTGTAAATATTATCTTCGCAACAAATATGTTTAATAAAATAAGCCGCAGCAACGGCTTATGTTTTATAATTTAATCAATTAAAAACAACAACAGATGAAAAAGATTTTTTTACTTGCCGCTTTTTCTGCATCGATTTGTTTTGCAACAGCGCAACAGTTAAAAACGCCAGCTCCATCGCCCCTGCAAACGGTAAAACAGGAATTTGGTTTGTCGGCTGTTGAACTCTCATATTCGAGGCCCGGGGTAAAAGGAAGAATGATATTTGGCGACCTTGTGCCTTACGGAAAAGTATGGCGTACAGGGGCTAACGGAGCCACTACCATCACTTTTGGTGATGATGTTACTTTTGGCGGAGAAAAAGTTTCTGCCGGTAAATATGGATTACTAACCATACCTGAAGCCTCTCAATGGACTGTAATTCTCACTAAGCAGTTAGACGTTACCAGTCCTGCAGCCTACAAACAGGACCAGGATGTAGCCCGAGTTAAAATCACCGCAGCAGATCTCCCTTTTTCGCTTGAATCATTCTTTATTTCCTTTGACAACATCAGTTCTTCCTCCATGAATATGGTGATTGGCTGGGACAGAACTGTTGTTATTGTTCCTATTACAACAGATGTAAACACAAAGATCAATGCTCAAATCAACAGCATGGAAGGGAAGGAAAATTTTCCATATTTTCCGGCTGCCATGTTTTATATGGAAAATGGTAAAGATTTGAACAAGGCACTCGCCTGGTTTAATAAGGCCACCGAAAAAGAACCGGATGCATTCTGGATCTGGCATCAAAAAGCAAAATGCCTGGCAAAATTGGGTAAAAACCAGGAAGCGGTTGCCGCAGCCAATAAATCAATTGCATTGGCAACAACTGCGAAAAATGATGACTATATAGCGCTGAATAAAAAGCTCCTGGCAACACTGAATTAGCTTTCAATAGCTCCTTTTTATGAGGCCACTAAGTAATGGTAGTTCAAGAATATTTGATACTGACTTCATTGCTTAGTGGTTTTTATTTGGCTTGGTTGATCTCCTGAAATAAGAACAGCGACCTGGTGGTTCAATGAAATCCATTCGTTCCGCCACCCTTATCTTTGCCGCTACAAAATACCTGTATGAGCGAAAAGATTAATAAAATAAAAGAAGCGGCGGCGTTTATTAAAAGTTTTTATAGTGCTGCCCCAGAAATCGGTATCGTTTTAGGTAGCGGGCTCGGCAATTTTGTAGAAGAAATGTCGGTTGAAAAAGAAATTTACTACACCGCGATACCCCATTTCCCGGCTTCTACGGTTGAAGGCCATTCTGGCAAGTTGATCTTTGGTATACTGCATAACAAACAAATTGTTGTTATGTCGGGAAGGCTCCATTATTACGAAGGGTATAATGCTTCGGAGGTTGCCTTTCCTATCAGGGTGTTGAAATTGCTTGGCATACATACCTTGCTTATCAGCAACGCAGCGGGCGGAGTGAACACGTCCTTTAGCGTTGGCGATTTGATGATCATCACGGATCATATCAGCCTGGCTACCACTAATCCTTTGATCGGCAAAAACGAAGATGCTTTCGGGGTACGCTTCCCTGATATGAGCGAGCCTTACTCAAGATTCCTTATTAAAAAAGGGAAATGGATTGCGGAGCAATTGGGATATCCCATTAGAGAAGGCGTGTATTTTGGAGTAACCGGTCCCACCTTTGAAACCCGTGCTGAATACAAGATGATTAATCTGATGGGGGGAGATGCTGTAGGTATGAGTACGGTACAGGAAGTGATTGTGGCAATACATGCCGGCATAAAGGTATTTGGCATCAGCGTAATCACCGATTTAGGCATCCGGGAAGAAGAGAATATTATAACCCACGAAGAAGTACTGCAGGCAGCTTCGGCCGCCGAGCCTAAACTCACCAACTTATTTAAAGAGTTAGTTAAAGCTATCTGATTTACTATTTTTTTCAATCGATATGCTGCGATTTCAGGTATTTTCGCCGGGTATCGGAACAAGTTTACTGTATTGAAGAAAACATTTACATACTTACTGCTTATCCTATTAACGGGGACCACCTTATCCGCCCTGTCTCAACAACTTCCT
>DASUFG010000627.1:0-7828 GCA_036274715.1 Agriterribacter sp. | reverse complement strand
AAATGGGGCCTGCTTTAGCTAAGCTTGCCAAACAGGCGGTTCACAAAGCCGGTGTAAATAAGAAAGTGATTGCTGTGTCGCGCTTTTCTGAAGCAGGATTAGAACAGGAATTAAATCATGATGGCATTCAAACCATCAGTGCAGATTTGCTGGAGGATGACCAGTTGCAGGCATTGCCTGAAGTGAGAAATGTGCTGTACCTCGCAGGAACCAAGTTCGGCACCACGGGCAAGGAATCTCTTACCTGGGCTATGAATGCTTATTTGCCCGGAAGGGTGGCGGAAAAATACAAGCATTCCAATATTGTTGCTTTTTCTACCGGTAATGTATACCCGTTAACGCCGGTGATCATGGGCGGCGCAACGGAAACGGATACACCGGAACCATTGGGCGAATATGCGCAGTCGTGCCTCGGACGCGAACGTATTTTTCAATACAGCAGTTTAAAATACAATACACCGGTATTAATATACCGCTTAAATTATGCCAATGATGTAACCTACGGGGTACTGCTTGAAATAGCGAAATCGGTAAATGAAAACAAACCGATTGATCTTTCCATGGGCAATGTAAATGTCATTTGGCAGGGCGATGCCAATGAAGTCGCTATTCGTTCACTGCATCATTGCGCCGTTCCTTCAAAAATATTAAACGTAACCGGACCGGAGATTTTATCGGTGCGCTGGATTGCTGAGGAGTTTGGAATGCTGTTCGGAAAAGCACCAATATTTGAGAATGAAGAACAGCCCACCGCGCTATTGAGTAATGCGGCTGAATGCACCAGCCTGTTTGGCTATCCGGGGGTGTCGCCAAAACAAATGATGGAACTGTTGGTGGAATGGATAAAGCAGGGGGGTAAAATGATACATAAAGAAACCCATTTCCAGGAACGTAAAGGAAAATATTAAATAACGATGTCGGAAAATTTAAATACAGAAATTAAGGTGCTGTTGCAGAAGGGTACCGTTATCCCCGCTCATCCTTTAGCCTTGCACGAAGATTTATCAGTGAATGAAGAAAAGCAGCGCAGGCTTACACAATATTATATGGCAAGTGGAGCCGGTGGGGTGGCTGTAGGCGTACATACTACGCAATTTGAAATAAGAAAACCTGAATTTAACCTCCTGGAACCGGTGTTGAAATGGGCAGCGGAAGAAATAGAAAAAGCGGCATTGCATCGTCCCTTTATTAAAGTAGCCGGCATTGTTGGGCCCACCGATAGGGCAATTCACGAAGCTGAACTGGCTGTTCAATATGGATACCACCTGGGTCTCGTAAGTATGGGTGGGTTAGCTTCTTTTTCGGAGAAACAATTGATTGAGCGGGTTGAAGCCATTGCAAAAATAATTCCTGTATTTGGGTTTTATCTTCAGCCTGCAGTGGGTGGCAGAATATTGAGTTATGAATTTTGGCGCGATTTTGCAGAAGTGCCCAATGTGCATGCCATAAAGGTAGCTGCCTTCAACCGCTATCAAACGCTCGACGTGGTGCGGGCTGTATGTCATTCCTCCCGTACTGCTGAAATTGCTTTGTATACCGGCAATGACGACAATATTGTTGCCGATTTAATTACACCCTATCGGTTTACCATACATGGAGAAATCGTAGAAAAAAGATTTGTGGGTGGATTGCTCGGACATTGGGCCGTGTGGACAAAAAAGTCGGTAGCCCTTTTTAATGAAATAAAAGAATGCATGGCTGGTAATCGTGAAGGGTTAGAAAATTTACTGGCAAAAGGCATTGAAGTAACAGACATGAACGCAGTTATTTTTGATGCAAAGAATGCGTACAAAGGTTGTATCGCCGGCATTCACGAAGTGTTGAGAAGGCAGGGGTTAATGGAAGGGTTATGGTGTTTAAACCCGGAAGAAAAACTTTCTCCCGGGCAAGTGGAGGAAATTGATCGGATTTATAAAGCATATCCCGATCTTACCGATGACGACTTTGCCAGGCAATTCGGTGGATAACGTCCGGTAAGAATAAACAATCCTCCGAAAATATAAGATACTATTCGTTCTTAAAACTGTACTGGTATTCAATTCTTCCTACCAGTCGCTTTTGTTTATCAAAACAAAGCTCTCTTGTTTTGAGCCCATTTTCGCCATATTCATACCTCCAGGTCAGGTAATCGCTTCCACCCTGTTGAACACTGATCATTTGGGTGAGTTGCGCTGCATTGTTGTATTCAAACATATAATCCGGCAGCAACTTTGCGAGCCGCGAATTGTATCGCACAATATCTGTTAACCGGTTAAGGTCATCGTAATAATAATATATTTTTTCTTTTGAAATATTTTGCCAAAAGCTTTCTTCTTCTATTACATTCAACGCTTCATCGCAAAGCAATTTTACATGAGTGGTATCCGTTCCATTTTTAATGCGATACATGATTTGGGGACAACCATCAGTACTGTATTTCCAGTCATGTGCTTCTTTTTGCTGAATTTTACTGGTGAATCCTTCTGATACATTGCTGGCTAACGATAACCGCCCGGTAGAATCGTAACTGTATTCATATTTGGTTACCGACTCAGTGCTGCTATCCACGGAGCGGTATAACTGTCCTTTAAAGTTGTAATAGGAAGTGAGCGACGACATGCCGGCCAGGTCGGTTTGGGTAAACGTTCTAATTTGCGTGTAACTATTATTGGGAGTTAGTTCACAAACAAAGTGTTCGGCAGGCATGCCATTTGCTTCAAAGCTAAGCACTTTCACCAGGGTTACTTTGTTTTTCTTGTATAGCTGCTGCTGGTGCTGGTTCTGGTTGGTTAACACAATATCATGATAATAATATTGAGCGAAATTTTGCTGGCAGAATAGTATCGCTATATTTAATAATACAATATGTCGGAGAAACAGGAAACTGTGGTGCTGCATAGCTGTCAAAATTATTACTTTTATCAAAATTTAGCGTGGTTCCCGTTGTTAACAGAGAAAAGATCAAAATGTTGTGAATATGGATCGAAATTTCGGGTTAATGGCATGGTGCGCGAATGTATGTGTTTACTTCCGCTTTTTCATTTTTATACCGGTTTACAATTTTTAAAAAAAGGATATGGAAACAACAGGGACAGCTTTTTTGAGATTGGTAAAAATAATGGATGAATTACGGGAGCAGTGCCCATGGGACAGGAAGCAAACGATTGAATCACTTCGATCTCTTACTATCGAAGAAACTTACGAATTGGCGGATGCCATTACTGAAAAGAGTTGGAAAAGCATTCAGGAGGAGTTGGGCGACATTTTACTGCATATTGTTTTTTATGCTAAAATAGCCAATGAGCAACAGCAGTTTTCCCTCGAAGAAGTGATTAACGGTGTTTGCGAAAAGCTGATTTTCCGCCACCCGCATATTTACGGCGATGTAAAAGTGGAAAATGAAGACGATGTAAAAAGAAATTGGGAACAGCTTAAATTAAAGGAAGGCAAGACATCCATTTTGGGCGGGGTGCCGGCAGCCCTGCCGGCAACGGTTAAGGCGATGCGCTTGCAGGAAAAAGCAAAGCAGGTAGGTTTTGAGTGGGACAACCGGGGCCAGGTTTGGGAAAAGGTGAAAGAAGAAATGGATGAATTGCAGCAGGCTATTGACGAGAATAGTGTTGATGACATAGAACAGGAGTATGGCGACCTGCTATTTTCATTAATTAACTATGCACGGTTTTTGCGTATTGATGCCGAAAATGCACTTGAGCGAACCAATAAAAAATTTATCGACCGTTTTACCCGCATGGAACAGGAAGCAACAGCCAAGGGATTGAACCTGGCGGAAATGTCGCTCGAACAAATGGATGAAATCTGGAACCGGATCAAACATCAAAAAAACAAATCTTGAAAAAATTCTGGTCAGATATTTTATACAACAATGGCTACCTGCTGATTGGCGCGGCCTGGCTTTTTACACTCTCTTTTATTTTCAGTAATTATTGGTCTTATACCTCTTCCCCGGGCGGGGTAAAAAAATCACTGGAAAAATATATCTGGCAAAATGAACAGAGTTTCGATTCGTTTTTAAGAGATACCTTATTGATAGGCCGGCTGCTGAGTAAAACAGAAACTGAATCCGAGGTAAAAGAAATTACCGAAAAACAGTACAAGGTATTTTTGTACGAAGAAAATGTTTCCGGTAACTATAACCTGTTGTTCTGGAACACACAAACCATTTTACCCGGCAACGATTTACTGCAAAAGGAACAACAGAGGTACATTGCTTCACTGTCAAATGGACAGTATGAAGTGATCCGAAAAAAAATTTCGTACCAGGGGCGTATTGTTATCGCATTGTATCTTTTACCGATTCGCCGGCAATACGTACTGGAAAGTGAATATCTGAAAAACGGATTTGTAAATCATAGCCATATTGAAGAGAATTATGCGCTTGTGTTTACCCCCACCGAGTATCCCATACAAAGCAATATTGGGTCAACCCTGTTTTACCTGCAGCCGAAATCGTTGGTGAATGCGCAAAGCAGCGATTGGCTCACCCTGCTGTTGCGGATATTAGGATCACTGCTCGTTCTTTTTTTCCTGCATAATGTTGCCGTGGGTATTTCAAGGTCCTGGGGTGCTGTTGCCGGGGTGTCGTTTATGCTGGTATTGATGATAGGGCTTCGAACCATCAGTTATTTTTTTCAGGTGCCTGCCAATTTCAGGCAATTCGAACTGTTCGATCCGAGTGTTTATGGATCTAACCTCATCTCCCGGTCCCTCGGCGATTTGCTTATCAACAGCATCCTCTTTTTTTGGCTGGTACTTTTCGCGAGGATTCAGTTCTCCAAACATAACATACGCCTGAGGATAGAGGATATTTTGTGGCGCCGCACTGCAGTTGTACTGCTTACCACTGTTTTGGTGATCGCTACAATTATAGGGGGACATGTAATCCGGAGCCTCGTGGCCGATTCACAAATTTCATTCGACGTTACCAATTTTTTCAGCCTTAATATATATAGTGTATTTGGGTTTATTGTGCTTTGTTGTGTTTCGCTTGGTTATTTTATTTTTTCACAGGGAGTCTTGAAAGTGATCGGTATATTGAACAGGAAGTTACGTTATAATCAACTGCTTATTATTGCTATTGTCGGTTTGCTGGGGCTCAGCATTCGGGTTAGCAGCGCTTATGTGTTGTTTGAATTGAGTGTGCTGATCTGGCTTTTGTTGTATGTATACCTGTTGGGCAAGGTGGAGCTCAGTGTGCGTAGAAGTAATTTCCTGGTGGCGAATGCCTTGTTTTGGTTGTTCATTTTTTCCGCTTCTATTGCTTCCGTGATTATTGTTCAAAACAGAACCAGGGAACTGGAACTGAGAAAAAGAACGGCAGAGAAACTCGTCATACAGGCCGATCCGTCCAGCGAGCGCTTATTGAATATTGCCATACAAAGTTTCAGCAATAATTTTTTTATCGATAATCTCGTGCGCCTTCACGATCCCGCCAAAAATGCAAGGTTTAAAGACAGCTTGATCAATGCTAATTTTGCACCCTATCTTAATAAATACGACACAGAGCTTTTCTTTTACGACGCCAATGAAAGACCGATCGCTAATGGCGAAAGACTCACTTTCGACGAACTGAATACCATCTACTCTGTACAGGGGAAAAATACAAAAATACCGGGGCTGCGTTACTACGAAACGGCATTTGATAAATTCAGCTATATCTATCTTAAACCCATCAAGGATAGCCTGGACGCCACGAAGGCTTATTTTTTTATGCTCGCCAACCCTAAGCGCTATCGCAGCGAAGCACTGTATCCTGAACTATTCAGGCAAACAGAGGATTATTCATTTGAGTATACCCCGGACTATGCGTATGCTATTTATGATAGCGGTGCATTGCTCGTATACGTTAACGATTATAGCTTTCCAACTGCCCTTACGGAGGAGGATATCCCCAAAGAAGAGTTTTCAGAGAAAACTGTAAATGGCTATAGTGAGTTATGGTATAAGGCAGGTGATAAGGTAACCATTCTAACCCGGCGAAGCAGTTTTATTATGGAAGCGATTACGCTTTTCGCCTACCTTTTTGTATCCTTCCTGTTACTGGTAGCTCTTTTCCAGGTAGCGAGTATCATTATTCAATCGGGTTTCCGATGGCGTGCACTCCGGGAGATCATGAATTTCAATATTCGTTCACAAATATATGGCACCGTTATTTTTGTAAGCGTTTTCTCTTTTATAGTAGTGGGTGCTGCAACCATTTTATTTTACACGGCTTCCTATAATAAAAACAACCGCGATAAACTAAGTCGCTCCATACAGGATATTTCTACCAATTTAAAAAACAAAATCAGTGATCACCGCCTGATGGACGATTTTATGCAGGTATACGATTCTGCATATGGCAAAGCGATCCGCCAGCAAATTACCGATATGGCGCAGGCGCATAATGCCGACATTAACCTCTATAATTCCGATGGATCGCTCCAAATATCTTCGCAGCCTTTTGTGTATAATAAGGGCGTGTTAAGCCGGATGATGGATCCGCTTGCCTTTTACAACCTGAGCAGGCAAAAGAAAATTCAGTTTGTGCAGGAAGAGCAATACGGCAGCATGAAATACCTCAGCATTTATGTGCCGGTAATGGGCGATAGCAGGAAAGCATTGGGTTATCTCAACATCCCTTATTTCAATTCGCAAAACCGGCTCAAGCAGGAAATATCCAGTTTTTTGGTTACTATCATTAATCTTAATGCATTCATTTTTCTTTTATCCGGTATTATTGCTTTGTTTCTTACCAACAGAATAACCGGTTCTTTTTCGTTGATCCGTGCGATGATGAAGGATGTGAACCTGGGTAAACACAATGCAGAAATTGTTTGGACGAAAAGAGATGAAATTGGTGGCCTGGTAAAAGAATACAATAAAATGGTGCAGAAGCTGGAAGAAAGTGCCGTGGCTTTAGCCAAAACAGAAAGGGAGGGTGCCTGGCGCGAAATGGCGAGGCAGGTTGCCCATGAAATCAAGAACCCGCTTACGCCTATGAAGTTGAGTATTCAATACCTGCAAAAGGCCATTAATAATAATGCACCCAATGTTAAGGAACTATCATCGAATGTGGCACAAACACTGGTTGAACAGATTGATCATTTATCGCGTATTGCATCTGAGTTTTCGCAGTTTGCTAATATTGGCAATGCGAAGAATGAAGTATTCGATATTAATCAACTGTTAAACTCATTGGTCTACCTTCACGATGTGCAGGAAAAAGTAGCCATAGAATGGGAACCCCGTGAAGACCCTTTACTTGTTGATGCAGATAAAACGCAGATCAACAGGCTTTTTACCAATCTTTTGCAAAACGCCATCGAAGCCATCCCGGAAAATGAAAACGGGGTTGTTAAAATAAATGAGAGCCGGGATTCACATCACCTGGTCATCAGTATCGGCGATAATGGTTTAGGTATTCCCAAAGCCATACTAGCGAATATATTCACACCCAATTTTACTACAAAAACCTCCGGAACAGGTTTAGGACTGGCTATATGCAAGGGCATTGTGGAACAATCCAAGGGAAATATCTGGTTTGATACGGAAGAAGGGAAGGGCACTACATTTTATGTGGAACTACCGGTCTACGAAAATGGCACCCTGGCCTAACCAGCAATAGGCATGATGATTCGGGTATAGCCCACATAGTGTGTATGCGTCAAATGATCCGGCGTTATGTTATATTCCTTTTTTCGCTTTCCTTTTTTGGATGAAATGCTCAAATTCCGGTAAGCTATAGCTGCTTAGGTTATGCTGCCTGGATAGTCCTGCTTTTTGTGCGGCAAGTACACCATAACGGATATCATTGTATCCTTCTACAGCATGCGCATCAGGATCAATGGAA
>DASUFG010000626.1:0-10500 GCA_036274715.1 Agriterribacter sp. | reverse complement strand
TAATATACCAAACCAATGGAAGCTACTGCGGTAAGAACGATAGAACCCCAATTGCCCATATTAAGTGCTTTCTGTACACTGTCGGTAGTAATGCCTGCAGCATCGCTTACTTTAACAAACCAGGTTCCTATAATGGAAAATATGATGCCGGTACCTGCGATCAGCATCGGCAGCAGAATAGGGGCCATGCCTCCAAAATTGTCGACCGATACAGTCTCTTGTCCTAATACCATGGTAGCGAGCACGGTTGCCACGTAAGAGCCAAATAAGTCGGCGCCCATTCCGGCAACATCACCTACATTATCACCTACATTATCTGCAATGGTGGCTGGGTTTCGTGGATCATCTTCGGGGATGCCTGCTTCCACTTTTCCTACCAGGTCAGCACCTACATCGGCAGCTTTGGTATAAATACCGCCACCTACACGGGCAAACAAGGCAATACTTTCAGCGCCCAGGGAGAAACCCGTCAATACCTCTATCGCCTTTACCATGGCAATATTGTAGGTTTCGGAACCTGCTTCGATACCACTAACAAATTGAAGATATAATATAATGAAAACGCTTCCCAAACCTAAAACAGCTAAACCCGCAACACCCAATCCCATCACGGATCCGCCCGTAAATGACACCGATAAAGCTTTGCTTAAACTGGTTTTAGCCGCCTGGGCAGTGCGCACATTGCTTTTGGTTGCAATACGCATTCCAATGTACCCGGCAGTGGCGCTTAATACAGCGCCCACAATAAAAGCGATGGCGATAGACCAATGAGAGTGCGGGTTTGCGCTTGCCATAACACCCAGCAGAATGGCTACGATAACAACGAAATACCCTAATATTTTCCACTCCGCTTTCAAAAAAGCCATGGCTCCCTCGGCAATAAAATTGCTGATTTCCTTCATGCGGTCGGAACCGGCATCTTGTTTAACAACCCAATTAAATTTTACAAAAGTATAAAGAAGTCCAAGCAGTCCCATAGCGGGCACCAGGTAGAACAATGTATCCATATAAGTTGAGTTCTTGTATGTTATGTTTTTGGGACGGCAAAAATAGGGGATTCGGGCTTAAAAATGCGATTTAGGCAAAATAAACATTACTTTTTATATGTGTGAAAGCTGCAGGGATACAGTCAACAATATCACCGGCAATCATCGCTTCTTCCGTTCGTTTTTTGGCAGCAATATCTCCCGCAAGTCCATGCAGGTATACCCCCGTTAAAACTATTTTTTCAGTATTATTGGATTGGGCATACAATCCCGCTAACATCCCTGTAAGTACGTCCCCGCTTCCTGCAGTAGCCATGCCGGGGTTACCCGTTGGGTTAAAGTAACCCTTGCCTGATGGCATGGCGATAAAGGAATAACTTCCTTTCAAAACAATATAAACCTGCAGTGTGGCGGCTTTTTCGAGCGCCAGTTGAAGCCGTTCAAAATCATTTGCAGCTTCGCCGAACAGCCGTTCAAATTCTTTGGGGTGCGGCGTGAGAATCGCGTGCTTCGATATTTTCGGGTACAGTTGGGGATTTTGGGATAACAGATTCAGTCCATCGGCATCGATAATCAATCGTTCAGGCTTTTTATTCAGGAGTGTTTCCAGGACATTCACCACGGTTTTATTTTGTCCTAAGCCCGGGCCAATGGCATACACATCATAGTCACTTTTCAGGTCCAGTGAAGTGTGCATTTTTTCATTCATATCAGTTACGCACATTGCCTCAGGAACAGCCGTTTGAAGAATGGTATAGCCACAGCCCGGAACATAGCAGGTAAGCTTTCCTACCCCGGATCTCAAACATGCCTTCGCAGCTAGTACGGCGGCGCCCATCATGCCATAACTGCCTGCAATAAGGGCCGCATTTCCATAAGTCCCTTTATGCGAAAACCTGTGTCGGGGTTGTATAAGGGAATGAATATATTCTCCTTCAACGGTTTCAAAATCAGCCCGCGTATCACTGTAGTATTGCGGGTGAAGCCCTATTTTAATGATTTGTATGTCCCCGGTGTAATTAGCGTTTTCCGGCAATAAAAAAGCCAGTTTCATCACCTGGAAAGAGAGGGTAACCGATGCATTAATGATCGTATTTCCTTTAGCGCTTTTATCTGCAAATAGACCACTGGGCATGTCTATTGCAAGAACCTGCGAATTTGATCGGTTAATATGTTTAACCAACGCCATGGCCAATCCTTCTAACGGGCGGTTAAGTCCATACCCAAACAGTGCATCTATAATACAATCCGAATCGGTCAGAACCGGGAAGTCGCCTTCATTATTTATTAACTTTACAGGAATGGCACAGGCTTCTAATCTTGCCAGGTTCATTTGAAAATCAACCGAACGTTGTTCTGGTTCGCCAAGCAGAAATACTTCTATTTTACAATTGCTGTTAAATAAAAGCCGCGCTATTGCCAGTCCGTCGCCGCCATTATTTCCAGGCCCGCAAAACACTAAATATTTTTTGGAGATGGAAACATTCGCTGTGATCCATTCACAACAGCCAATGGCCGCCCTTTCCATCAGGTCAATTGATATTACAGGTTCGTGTTGAATGGTATAGTTATCCCATTCTTTGATTTGTGCAACAGAAAATAACTTCATGAATTTTGCTTGGTGCAGTAAAAATAGGCCATTCTCAAGATGAATGGAACGATGGATTCTGCCAGTGATTTCTAAACAGGAAGGTGGTGTAGTTTGGATGAAAGTACATTCAATGGAGACGTAGTAGCCGACGGGGAAGGTTACCTCTATTCGTCGGTGTCTTCATCCGTTTCGTATTCACCAAAGGCGGGGAAAAGCTTTTTGGCCTGGTAAATATTACGGTTGTATTTGTTGCCCAGGATGATGATTGTAGCCGAATCCTTCAGAATGCGTGCAAAAACAGTATTGTTGCCATGCCACCATCCATTGTGGAAAATGATTTTTTCGTTGTTCGGGTATTCAAGCATACGCCATCCCAGTCCGTAGTTTTTTATCCCTTTCTTTTCGTAACTGTAACCGGCATAGGCCGAATCAAGCGTGGACTGCTTAAACAAGTTTCCGTAGCTTAGTGCAGCTTCCCATTTCAACAAATCACGTGCCGTGCTGTAAATATTTTTATCGCCGTATACGGCATCTAAAAAAGTAAATGCCTCCTGCTGATTTTTATAATTATAAGAGGGAAGGGCTCTCAAAGAATCCGACATGGTAAACACATAACTATTCGTCATGCCCAGCGGTGCAAAAAAGTTTTCATATATGAACTGGGGATAAGGTAAACCGCTCACCTTTTCTATAATAAGTGCCAGCAATGCAAAATTGGTATTGCAGTAGTGAAAGGATTTGTCGGGGCGCCCAACCTGCAGCTTTTTTTGGTTGACCACCAGGAATTGCAATACGTCTTCATTAAATACAGTCTTTCTTCTATCCCAACCCAACTGTTCCATTACATGCACATAGTTGGGCAAGCCGCTTCTGTGGTTCAACAAGGTTTTTACCGTAACTCCCTTATATGGGAAGCCCGCCAGGTATACCGATACTTCGTCGCTGATTTTCAATTTCCCCTCTTCCCAAAGCTTTAATATGGCCATTGCTGTAAAAGTCTTGGATATGGAAGCGAGATGCAAAGCGCTATTGGCGGTTATTGAATCTTTGCTGCCGATATGACCATAACCGGCGTATTTTTCGAAAATGATCTCATTTTTTTTGGCCACCAGGAATTCCCCGCTGAAGTGACTTCTTTCCAAAATGTCTTCGTAAAACGCTTTTGAGGCATTATAGCACTTTTGAAATTCAGTTTTTGAAATAGCCGAAGGATGTGCTAACGAATCTTTAACAACAACAGAGGCCGGTTTGTTTTTTTTAATAGTAGAATAAAAACAACCGGGTGAAAAAATAACAATCAATAAAGTATAGTAAATAAAAATTTTCATCTGGATATGTTGGAAAAGAACGCTGAAACGCAATTAGTTATTATTTTCGCACTGCAATTTTACAATATTAATTATGAGTGACAAAAAACGGACCAGTTATCCTAAAGAAAAAATTAACATCCTGCTGCTGGAAAATATCAGTGAGCAGGCCGTGCAGAATTTTAAAAAGGCAGGATATGTTTCTATAAAAAGAGTAGCGGGTGCATTGCCGGAGAAAGAACTCATAAAGGAAATTAAAGATGCTCATTTGCTGGGTATTCGTTCAAAATCGCAAATAACCCCGGCTGTGCTTAATGTAGCGGCAAAGCTGCAAGCCATTGGCTGCTTTTGCATTGGCGTGAACCAGGTAAATCTTAGCAAGGCGACCGAGAATGGGGTAGCTGTATTTAATGCGCCCTATTCCAATACAAGATCGGTTGCTGAATTGGTTATCGGTCTTTCCGTAATGCTTATACGCCGGATTCCCGACAAGAACAAAGCGGCACATGAAGGCAAATGGTTAAAAGAAGCAAAAGGAAGCTATGAACTCCGCGGCAAAACACTTGGTATTATTGGCTATGGCAATATCGGCGCCCAGGTGAGTGTGTTGGCGGAAGCCCTGGGTATGAAAGTTATTTTTTATGATATCGTCACCCGGCTTCCTTTGGGTAATGCCCAGGCACGAAAAAGCATGAAAGAGGTGTTAAGTGAAGCGGATATCGTAACGCTGCATGTGCCCGAAACCGCACAAACCAAAAATCTCATCAGCGCGGGCATGTTCAAACATTTCAAAAAAGGTTCGATACTTATTAACTATGCAAGAGGCGAGGTAGTTGACCTGAATGCTTTGGCGCTGTCGCTGCAGAATGGACTTCTTTCGGGGGCTGCTATTGATGTGTACCCGGTTGAGCCCGAAAAAAATGGAGATGCATTTAATACGCCTTTGCAAAACCTGCCGAATGTTATCCTAACGCCCCATATCGGGGGCTCCACTGAAGAGGCACAGGCGAACATAGGTGAGGATGTGAGCCTGAAATTGATCAACTTCCTGGAAACCGGGGTTACTACCGGCTCACATACTGTACCCGAATTGGCACTGCCCCTGCAGGAAGGGGCGCACCGGATATTACACGTGCATAAAAACGTGCCCGGTGTGTTGTCGCAGATCAATAGCCAACTATCCGCTCATCACATTAATATTTTAGCCCAATACCTTAAAACGAACGACGAAATAGGATATGTGGTGCTGGATGTAGATAAAAATCTTTCTAAAGAAGCAGTGGGATTGCTTAGGAGCATTAAAGAAACGATTAAGGTAAGGGTATTGTATTAGAAGAAAGCTGAACAGCATTCAGCTACAAGTTATGACCTTGCTGGCTCATAGCCCGCGGCTTATACTTCTCACTTTTCGCCTTTCCCGATTTCTTTCAGTACTTTTTTCGCCCTGCTGCTAAACGCGGGGGTTTGATGCGGTAGTTGATCGGCGATCAGCAATTTTATTTCGGGAATAATCTCCGGGTAGTCCCGGGCAAGTTTTGCAAGTATGCTTAATGAAAAGACTTTTACCGCAACAGCTTCCTGCGGATCCGCCACATATTCAAAACAAATATCCATTACATTGCCCTGCAGGTGTTTCGGGATATCAATTTCCTGTAAAAGTCTGACGGTGTTTCTTTTCACTGCGTCATGAATTCCTGGCTTTTTCAGGTTAAGCACTATTTTTTTTAAATGTTTCTTGATAAGGCGGGGATGGGCAATCACACTATAACTCATCGGCCACGCTACTCTTTGTACAACCCGGTATTCATCATGTAAAAAAATCCGAACCAGTTCATCAAAGCGTTGCTGATTGTTACCAATATAATTTACGATCCGGGTGCATTGGGCTTTTGAATGCTCTTCAATAATGGCCTTCCTTATATTCATGGTATAAAATATGCCCTTAAATTTACGGAAACGTTTGTGTGAAATTTGACGATTGCATCCCGAAAATACATGGCCTGCTTTGTTTTTCTTCTACCTTTAAGCAATTTCAAATAAATGCTACAAGAAGTTTTACAAACATATGGTTTAGATTTTTCTGGTTTGGAAGTGCAATCTTTTGGATCGGGATTGATCAATAATACCTGGAAGGTTAACCGACTCGATGATAACCGGTCGTACATCCTGCAGCGCATTAATCAACATGTATTTAAACGACCGGAAGACATTGCCTTGAACGTCCGCCTGATCGGCGCTTATCTCGCCGAACACCACCCGGATTATTTTTTTGTGAGAAACCTGTACACGAATAGCGGTGCTGATATCTATTTTATGGAAGGCGAAGGCTATTTTCGGCTGGTTCCATTTGTAAAAGAGTCTCATACGGTTGATGTGGTTCAAACACCGCAACAGGCGTTTGAAGCCGCAAAGCAATTTGGAAGGTTTACTCATTTGCTGAACGGTTTCCCCGTACAGGAGTTAAAAGTTACCATTCCCGATTTTCATAATCTCAGCTTGCGCTACCAGCAATTTCTTCAGTCTTTACAAACAGGTAATGCCTTGCGCATTGAAGCTGCGGAACAGGAGATTCAATGGCTAAAAGAGCATGACTATATTGTAAAAAGGTTCGATGCGATGAAGCGAAACCCCGATTTTAAGGTGAGGGTTACGCACCATGACACCAAAATCAGTAACGTTTTATTTGATAGGGAAGAGAAGGGGATTTGCGTAATAGACCTGGATACGGTAATGCCGGGGTATTTTATCAGTGATGTGGGCGATATGATGCGTACCTGCCTTTCGCCGGTAAGTGAAGAAGAAAAAGACTTTTCAAAAATAGAAATCAGGGAAGCCTACTACAAAGCCATTGTTCAAGGTTATTTGGAGGGAATGGAAAATGAACTCTCCGCAGCAGAACAATCCGCTTTTTTTGATGCCGCATGCTATCTTATATATATGCAGGCGCTTCGTTTTATAGCCGACCATCTGAATAATGATGAATATTATGGGGCCAAATATGAAGGGCATAATTTTTTACGGGGGAGGAACCAGGTCGTGCTACTAAAAAAATTGCTCGAAAAAGAAGACCAGCTCCGGCATCTTGTAGCCAAAACAGGTTAACCGGTGAAATTCTGTGCATTTCCAGGTTTTCGCATTCCCTTACATTTGCATAAACCGAATCAGAGGCATGGAGAATTTTATTGTATCGGCCCGCAAATACCGTCCGCAAACTTTTAATACTGTAGTGGGCCAGTCTCATATTACCACTACGTTAAAGAACGCCATTAAGAATAAGCAACTGGCTCATGCTTTTTTGTTTTGTGGGCCAAGAGGGGTGGGCAAAACCACCTGTGCCCGAATATTGGCTAAAACGATTAATTGCCAAAATTTGCAGGCCGATGGGGAAGCATGTAATGTTTGTGTTTCCTGTACATCATTTGATGAAGGAACGTCCCTTAATATTCATGAATTGGATGCAGCCAGTAATAACTCTGTAGATGATATCAGAACCCTCACTGAGCAGGTTCGTTTTGCCCCACAGGCGGGAAAATATAAAGTATATATTATAGATGAGGTGCATATGCTCAGTTCGTCTGCATTTAATGCCTTTCTGAAGACGCTGGAGGAGCCTCCTCCTTACGCCATTTTTATTTTAGCCACTACCGAAAAGCATAAAATACTCCCTACCATATTGTCGCGTTGCCAGATTTTTGATTTTAAAAAGATTACATCCGCCGATACGGTTGAACATTTACAGGAGATATGCGAAAAAGAATCTATTCAGTCCGATAAGGCTGCCCTGCAGGTGATTGCACAAAAAAGTGAAGGTTGTATGCGGGATGCGTTAAGTATTCTTGATAAAATAGTGAGTTTTACCAATGGCGCACTCACTTATAAAAATACACTGGAGCACCTGAACATACTGGATGCCGATTATTATTTTAAGTTGATGGAGGCGATGATGGACCAGGATTTGGGAAATGCTTTGTTGTTATACGATGATATTGACCGCAAAGGATTTGAGGGCGACCTGGTATTGAACGGTTTTGCTGAATTTGTTCGTAACCTTTTGGTTTGCGCCGACCCAAAAATAGCGGGACTTCTCGAAGTAGTCGAAAGTTTCAAAGACAGGTATGTGGCAACCTCACAAACAATTTCAGCCTCATGGCTTATCAGCGCACTCAACATATTAAATGATGCAGAAATCAATTACAAAGGAGCACGGAACAAAAAGTTGCATGTAGAGCTTACCTTAATCAAGCTTACCTATCTCAGCCAGGCTGTGGAACTGGTGAATGGGGGAGAAGTAATTAAAAAAAAAATAACCGATAAGGTTAAGCCGGTTGCATTTAGAAGTATCAAACCCGTTGTACTTAAAGATACGCCTGCCAGAGACAACTCCGCTGCCACTGTTAAAAGTGGCCAGCAAACAAATGAAGCCAAACTGACCATAGAGATAAACACTGCCGCACAAAAAAGAACGGATGCTAAACCGGGGTTGGTGCAGGCCGTCAATGAAAAGCAGGTAACCACCTCGGTAAAACCCAATACCGACACCGTACCCACCGCACCAACACTTGGCGCATTGTCAAAGATCCGCAAGCAAATCAAGGAAAAGCAAAACCGGTCCAACCATACCACGATAGCCTTAACCCTGGAAAACCTGCAGGATGCATGGCACAGGTACATTGAAAGGTTGGTAGAACAAAAAAACCCTTCGGCAGTCACTAATTTTAAGCTGGCTCAGTTGGCGGTTTTTGACGACAGTAGCTTTGAAATAACTGTGGAAAGCAATATTCAACAAAAGTTTATTGAACAGGAAAGGGCTGCATTGATAGAACATTTGCAGGGCTTTTACAATAACAATGCACTTTCTTACACCATCCGGGTGCAGGAAGCCGAAAATGCACAGGTGCCCCACGAACGACCATTAACCAGCCGCGAACAGTACCTCAAAATGATCGAACAATATCCTTTGGTGAAAGAATTAAAAGAAAGATTAAAGCTTGAATTGGATTATTAATAAGGCCATGTTTTCAAAAGCATGATTTTTTTAACAAATACGGCTGTATTCGACGGTAATCCTGATATTCATTCAGGCTGCTGATAAAAATGATCATGGCTCATTTCATTTGCACTTTTTGCCTTAATTTCGACCTTCCAAATACTTCTTAAAACTTAAATTTCTAATATAGTATGGCTGAAGTTATTAAAATGCCACGCATGAGCGACACCATGACAGAAGGGGTGATTGTGGAATGGCATAAAAAAGTAGGCGATAAAGTTAAGCCGGGCGATTTGCTGGCCGATGTGGAAACCGACAAGGCTACCATGGAACTGGAGAGCTATAACGAAGGTACTTTATTATATATAGGTGTGGAGAAGGGGAAAAGCGTGCAGGTGGAAGAAGTGATCGCTGTTATAGGTAAGGATGGCGAGGATTATAAGGCTGCCCTCAACAAGGCGTCTTCAGGCGCAGCACCAAAATCGGAAGATAAAAAGGAAGAACCACAGGGCGATGAAGTGGCGTTGGATGGCGGTGCTTCGAAAACAGCCGGGGTGCCTGCCGCAACAGTAACTGCCGAACAGTTAGGCGTTACCGTGATACGCATGCCGCTGCTCAGCGATACAATGACCGAAGGAAAGATTGTGCAATGGAATAAAAAGGTGGGCGATAAGGTTAAAAGTGATGATAATCTTGCTGATGTAGAAACCGATAAAGCTACCATGGAAGTGGTGGGCTACACCGATGGTACTTTGTTGTACATAGGTACTCCCGAGGGAGAAGCTGCAAAAGTGAATGATGTAATTGCTATTATTGGTAAGGAAGGAACTGATGTAAGTGGATTAGTCGCATCTTTAAATAATCCACAAGCATCCGGTGCGGGGTCTGCGCCATCAGGCGGTGGTGCCGAACCCGCTGATGCACCTGCTGCTGCATCAACCGAAGAAGCTTCCGCATCCAGTGAAAACGGACGGATTAAAGCCTCACCGCTGGCTAAAAAAATCGCTAAAGACAAAGGGGTTGACCTCAGCCTCGTTCAAGGTTCGGGCGATGGCGGAAGAATTATTAAGAAAGATATTGATAGCTATACACCAGCCGCAAAAGCTGCTACTCCTGCAGCCGCAGCTGCTCCGGCGGCCGTGGCTGCGTTTACTGCGGTTCCAGGCACTGAGGGATATACTGATATTAGCTTAAACCAAATGCGTAAGGTGATTGCCAAACGCCTTAGTGAAAGCAAGTTTGGTGCGCCTCATTTTTACCTTACCATGGAAATTGTGATGGACAATGCCATGGCGGCCCGTACGCAAATGAACGAAATGAGCCCTGTTAAAATAAGCTTTAATGATATGGTGGTGAAAGCGGCGGCAATGGCTTTACGCCAGCATCCCGCCGTTAACAGCAGTTGGATGAATGAAAAAATACGTCAATGGCACCATGTTCATATCGGCATTGCGGTGGCCATTGAAGACGGGTTGATTGTGCCGGTGGTGCGTTTTGCCGATCAAAAATCGCTCAGCCAGATCGCTGCCGAAAGCAAGGAATTGAGCGGTAAGGCACGCAATAAAAAACTGCAACCCAACGAATTTTCTGGCAACACGTTTACCATTTCCAACCTTGGTATGATGGATA
>DASUFG010000625.1:0-2324 GCA_036274715.1 Agriterribacter sp. | reverse complement strand
TAGCAATTACCTTAACACTTTCGTATCCTTCGCCGAATAACGGGGGAAATAAAAAATAAATCACCACCAGGATGCTCCCGGCGAAGAAGGGCCGCCTGTACTCGTTCTTTACCCTTGTATGAATGGCATGCTCCATTTTTTTAAATGCCCTGGCATAGTATAGCGAAATAAATCCGCATAATATGCCGAGCGAAATATAGAAAGGTACGTTGTGGTAGTCGAAGGTTTGTTTAAGTGTAAAATTAAAAAGAATGGAATCATTTAAAATTACTCTTGAACACAGCGTTCCAACAACAGAAGCCGTGATCAATGGTATAAAATAGCTTACCACTATTGTTTCGGTAAGCAATACTTCAATAGCGAAAATAACCCCGGCGATGGGTGCGTTAAAAACAGCGGCTATACCGGCTGCTGCACCACAGGCAATCAGCAAAGTGCGCTCCCTGTAGTTGAGTTCATGAATCCGCGCAATATTGGAGCCCAGCGCCGAGCCCGTGGCAACAATGGGCGCTTCAAGTCCTACGGAACCGCCCAGTCCCACGGTTAATGAACTTGTAACGATGTGCGCGTAAGTATGCCTGAGCGGTATAAATGAAGATCTGCGCGCAATGGACTTTAGCACCATGGCTACGCCTTTTTCCAGCGTGCCTCCCATCAGGTTTCTGATTACAATAACAGTGAGCAGCAGCCCCAATGCCGGGAATAAAAGAAATGCAAACTGCGATACCGGAATATGTTCAATCCATTGCTGCACATAGTGCACCAGTGTTTTTAACAGCACTGCTGCTAGTCCGGATGCCAGTCCCACAATTACCGATACTACCATCATGTACTGTACCTTACTAAGACGAACGCGAAGAAGGTTAGAAAAGTACTGGTATAGTTTTTTAGTATAACTGTTCATTCCATGAGTTCCTGTTGCCGGACGGGCAAATATAGTAATGTATTTTTTAGAAGAGAATGCACTATCGCAAAGCTGCGGTGGCAACCGGGCAAAAATTGAAATCTGCCTCATGATGTTTTACTTATCTTGTGTTGCAATTGTATTGTTATGTCGAAAGAACTGAGAAAACAGCAGGCACTGGAATACCATGCTAAAGGGAGGCCGGGAAAAATAGAAGTAATTCCCAGCAAGGATGCAAAAACGCAGAGAGACCTATCGTTGGCCTATTCACCCGGAGTAGCTGAGCCCTGCAAGAAAATTCATGAAAATGTAGATGAGGTATATAAATATACCGCTAAAGGAAACCTGGTGGCGGTAATCAGCAACGGAACTGCGGTTTTGGGTTTGGGCGATATCGGCCCTGAAGCGGGCAAGCCTGTGATGGAAGGGAAGGCTGTGTTGTTTAAGGTGTTTGCAGATATTGACGTATTTGATATTGAGATCAATGAAAAAGATCCCGAAAAATTTGTGCAGATTGTAAAATCGCTCGAGCCCACTTTTGGCGGTATTAACCTCGAGGATATCAAAGCTCCCGAATGCTTTTATATTGAAGAGGCATTGAAAGACATGATGCATATTCCGGTTATGCACGATGATCAGCATGGCACGGCTATTATTAGTGCTGCTGCTTTACTGAATGCACTTGAATTGCAGGGCAAAAAAATTGAAAAAGTAAAATTTGTGGTGAATGGCGCCGGGGCTGCGGCTATGGCTTGCGTGCAACTCTATGAAATATTAGGTGCGAAGAGTAGCCATTTTATCATGTTCGATAGAGAGGGTGTATTACACAGCGAAAGGGATGACATTGATGAAGTGAAGAAGCGTTTTTCCATTACAAGGAAAAAAGAATTGACCCTGGGCGAAGCCATGCGTGGTGCGGATGTGTTTATTGGACTGAGCGCGGGCAATACCGTTACTGCCGCCATGATAAAGGAGATGGCAAAGAAACCTGTGGTATTTGCACTGGCCAATCCGGATCCGGAAATAACCTGGGAAGCGGCTACGGCTGCCCGTAAGGATCTTATTATGGCAACCGGCCGAAGCGATTATCCCAACCAGGTGAATAATGTTTTGGGTTTCCCGTATATTTTTCGCGGGGCGCTGGATGTAAGAGCTACGCAGATCAATGGCGCCATGAAAATGGCCGCGGTAAAGGCGCTGGCCGATTTGGCCAAAACCCCTGTTCCGGATATCGTCACCATGGCCTACAGCGAAAAAAGTATAGTATTTGGACCGCATTATATTATTCCCAAACCACTTGACCCCAGGCTTATTTCTACCGTTTCACCGGCGGTAGCTAAAGCAGCCATGGATAGCGGAGTTGCAAAACATCCCATTGATGACTGGGAAAAATATAAGATTGAACTCGATAAACGGCTCG
>DASUFG010000624.1:0-4410 GCA_036274715.1 Agriterribacter sp. | reverse complement strand
TAGTAACCTTCTGCTGAATCGTCACCCCGATTGTCGGCCACTGCTACGAACACATAACCGTTACCCGCTTTATCTTTTCCCATTTTAATCAATTCTGTTCTGCCAATACTTTCCCGCGGGGTTACTGTATACCCCATCATCTTTAGTGAATCTATTATTTCCGCTGGAAAATTCTTTTCAACAAATATTTCGTCGGGCATCCATTGGTGATGAAATTTAGGTTTATTTACCGCATCTGAAGCGGTTAGTTTGAAGTCGATGATATTGACGATTGTTTGAAATACAGAAGTGGGAATGGTAGTGCCCCCGGGAGTGCCAAGCACTAAATAGGGATCATTATCTTTTAAAACAATAGTGGGGGTCATCGAGCTCAACATCCTTTTACCCGGTTCAATAGCATTGGCTTCAGTTCCCAAAGCACCATACATATTAGGTACTCCCGGTTTAACGCTAAAGTCATCCATTTCGTTGTTTAAGAAAAAGCCAGCGCCCCCCACAACTGTTTTACTGCCATAGCTTCCGTTGAGTGTAGTGGTAACGGCTACTACATTTCCAAATTTATCAGCCACGGAAAGATGCGTCGTTTCTTCACTTTCTTTAGGTATGGCACCTGGTTTTACGCGTTGACTACTGCCCGCCTTAGCCGGCACATAGTCTGCCATTCTTTCTTTCAAATATTGATCACTAACTAAGGTTCGTACCGGCACTTTTACAAAATCCACATCGCCCATAAATTCAGCCCTATCGGCATACGCCCGCCTTTCAACTTCCGTCATTAACTGTACGGACTGTGCAGACAGGAATGTCATGCTTTCCAGCCCTTTTTGCTCAGTCATCTTTAAACATTGCTGGAGGATAATGCCACCACTGCTGGGTAAAGGCATTGAAATAATCGTATATCCTTTATATTTAAATGAAACCGGTGTCCTTTCTTTCGCCTCATAATTTTTTAGGTCTTCAGCAGAAATGATACCATTGGCTTTCCCCATTTCTGCTACTATTCTGCGTGCCGTTTCACCCTCGTAAAACCCGTTCTTACCGTTTTTACTGATGCGTTTTAATGTTTCGGCAAGATCAACCTGCACAAGAGTATCGCCTGCTTTCCAACCCACACGGTTGGTAAAGGCAATTTTGGAGGTATTATATTGCAATAACGCTTCTTGAATACTATTTAAAGAATTGGCTTCTGCTGCTGTGATGGCAAATCCATTTTGGGCCAAATCAATCGCAGGCTGAATCAATTGCTCAAAAGGAAGCGTTGCGTATTTCATCGATGCAAACAAGCCGGCAACTGTACCCGGTACCCCGGCCGAAAGATGCCCGTTCTGGCTCAAGCTCATTATTGCGTTTCCGGCGCCATCCAGGTACATGTTCCGCGTAGCTGCAGCCGGCGCTTTTTCGCGGTAATCTACGGCAATGCTTTTCCCATTGGTAAGATGGGCTACCATAAATCCGCCACCGCCAATGTTTCCAGCACCGGGGTACACCACGGCCAGCGCCAGTTGTGTGGCAATAGCCGCATCTATAGCATTGCCGCCTTTTTTTAATATCATAACCCCTACTTTGCTTGCGAGGGGATGGGCCGAAACAACCGCACCCGATGAAACAGTAATCGCTTTTTGGATCTTATAGGAAAACGGATTGAACGAGGATGTAACATTACGATTCGTACAGGCAGTTTCACAGCAGGTTATTACAACTGCCGATAAAAGAACAAATAAGTATTGCTTCATGTTTTATTTGTTAAAGGCGGGAAGTTAAAAAAGAATTTTGATGATATGTGCTCGCGATCCTATTGTTTATGCGCTATGCTTTCTTAAATTGCCCCATCAAATACAGCTTCATGATAAAGCGCTCGGTATTTATATTTTCTTTTTTGGCAGGCTGTTTATGTGCCGGTGCACAGTTGAAGTCGCCGGACGATTTTTTAGGGTATAAGCTGGGAACACAGTTCACGCCTCACTTTAAGATCGTTAATTATTTCAACCATGTAGCCGCGGTTTTACCCGCCACGGTAAAATTGCAGACGTATGGACAAACCAATGAAGGCCGCCCGTTAATCGCAACATTTATCTCAACGGAAGAAAATATAAAAAACCTGGAAAATATCCGTATTAACAACCTGAGACTGGCACATATCACCCACGATAAAACTGCACCGGATGAAAATGCACCGGTTATTGTTTGGCTAAGTTACAACGTACACGGCAATGAAACCTCCTCATCAGAAGCAGCGATGCTAACCCTGTATGAATTGGCCAATCCTGCTAATACAAAAACAAAAGAATGGTTGAAAAATACGGTAGTGGTGATGGATCCATGCTTAAACCCCGATGGACATGACCGCTATGTGAATTGGTTCAATACGGTGGTAGGTAAAAATTATAACCTGGATTTAACCGCCCGCGAACATATGGAACCCTGGCCCGGGGGACGTACCAATCATTATAATTTTGATTTAAACCGCGACTGGGTATGGCAAACGCAGCTTGAATCGCAGCAAAAACTGATATTATACCAGCAGTGGATGCCACAGGTACATGTTGATTTTCATGAACAGGGCATTAATGCCCCTTATTATTTTGCGCCGGCCGCGCAACCCTACCACGAAGCAGTAACCCAGTGGCAGCGTGATTTCCAGGAGAGCGTAGGAAAAAACAACGCGAAATATTTTGACGCCAAAGGCTGGCTTTTTTTTACGAAAGAAATCTTCGACCTGTATTATCCTTCTTACGGCGACACCTACTCGATTTACAATGGTGCCATTGGAATGACCTACGAACAGGGTGGGGGGGGAGTCGCAGGGTTGGGCGTGTATAAAAAAGAAGGCGATACGCTTACGCTCGTTGACAGGATCATGCATCACTATACTTCCGCGTTAAGTACCATTGAAGTGGCATCGCAGAATGCAGCTAAACTTGTTGAAGAATTCAGCCACTTTTTTAATGATGCGGTAGCAAAAGGTGCAGGAGCATATAAAACTTACGTTGTTAAAAATGAAGAAGGGGCCCGACAAAGGATTGCTGCTTTAACCAACCTGCTTGATAAAAATAATATTGAATATGGCTCGGCAAAAGGCAGTACAAAAGGATATAATTATTTTACCGGGAAGGAAGAACCATTTACCATCAATGAAGATGATGTCGTTATCAGTGGTCTTCAGCCGCGGTCAACTTTGTTGAGCGTCCTTTTTGAACCTAAATCAAAACTGGTGGATTCTGTCACCTATGATATTTCAGCTTGGGCATTGCCTTACGTATTTGGCCTGAAAGTATATGCTACTAAAGAAAAGATTAATGATATCAGGAATACTGCCAAACTCCAACCCGTTGTGAATACAGCTACAGAAACCTATGGCTATGTTATTCCATGGGAAGGTCTGCAAAGCGCCAAAGCCTTGACCCAGTTGATGCAGAAGAATGTAAAACTCCGCTTTGCCACCAAAGACTTTGAACTTAATGGACAAAAGTTTAAGGCGGGGGCTTTGATCGTGCTAAAAACATCAAACAAAAACTTAAGTAGCAATGTATGGACCATGGTTGCCGAAGTATGCAATGAGCAAAACATTAAAGCCTACCCGGTAAATAGCGGGCTGGTAGATAAAGGATATGATTTTGGCAGTGAAAATGTAAGGTATATCAAAACGCCCAAGATAGTGCTCGTTACTGGTGAAGGATCTAACGCCAGTGCTGCCGGAGAAATCTGGTTCTTTTTAGAAAGGGAGCTAAACTATCCTGTTACGCTTGTTAACGCGAATAACCTTGATGGGGTTAATTGGGATGAGATTGATGTATTAATATTGCCGGATGGCAAATATCCCTTTTTGAATAATAAAGGTTTCGACGTCATAAAAAATTGGGTGGAGCGCGGCGGAAAACTCATTGCACTGGAAAATGCGGTGGCATCGCTGGCTAAACTCGATACCGGGATCAAATTTAAGAAAGACGATGATGATGATGGTAAAAAAGATACCTATGCCGCATTAAAAAAATTCGGTGATCAGGATCGTGAGTATATTTCTTCTACGACGCCGGGGTCCATATACAAAGTACAGCTAGACAATAGTCACCCCCTCGCGTTTGGCTACCCCGACTATTATTATACACTAAAAAAGGACGACCAGGTGTATGAGTTTATTAAAGATGGCTGGAATGTTGGGGTAATAAAAAAAGACAACCTGGTTGCCGGGTTTGTTGGATCTGAATTAAAAAAGAAACTAAACGACGGTTTGATTTATGGTGTGGAGGATTTAGGGAAGGGCAATATCGTTTACCTGGCAGACAATTTATTATTTAGAAACTTCTGGGAAAATGGGAAATTGATGTTCTGTAATGCACTGTTTATGGTAGGACAATAAGCTCCATATCCTTACCTTTGCGCCCCAATGAAATATACAGCCGAAATTAATAA
>DASUFG010000623.1:0-3135 GCA_036274715.1 Agriterribacter sp. | reverse complement strand
TAAATTTTCCCTGGTCGTTGGTGACTGTAGCGGATGATTGGTCGCCTTGAACCACTACACTAACCC
The DNA here is from genome assembly GCA_036274715.1 of Agriterribacter sp. Taxonomy (GTDB): domain Bacteria; phylum Bacteroidota; class Bacteroidia; order Chitinophagales; family Chitinophagaceae; genus Agriterribacter. The sequence goes on along the minus strand of DASUFG010000623.1, from coordinate 3,069 downwards.
CCGATAAAGGCAATCCCTCTTCCGCCGTTCTGACAGTACCCGAAACAGTTTTTTTCTGTGCTTGCAAACTAATGGTAGACATCAGCAAACCACAGATAACAAAAAGCAGTTTTGGCTCGAATTTTCTTTTCATCACGCAGTTTTTAAGTTTTAAAAAGGAAAGTTAAATATAAAAAAAGGTTTTGAAAGTAAGAAATATTTTTTTTTCTGTGGTCTGCGATAATTTGTGGGGCGGGAATAACTGAAAATTTTCATTATGTCACTTTTTTTGTCCAAAACTCCTTATATTGATTTGTGGCGAAGGAAATGTGGTTAATTGCAAAAGGAAATTATATACTTCAATCCGGTGAGTTGTGAAAAAACAATTAATAATAGTAATACCTTTTTCATTACTGTTGCTTCTACACTGCAGTGGTAAAAAATCGTTTCACGTAGGTAAGGTGGTTAACCCGGAATTTATTGCAGATACGGTTTTTGTGGGTTATGAAGATTTATCTTCTCCAAAATTCAATGCATTAAAAAACAGGTACCGGCTGGATACCATTTTTCACGGGGAAACGGACGAACTGAAAAGGATTCTATTGTTGCGAAACTGGATAAAAACCCACATAAAAATCGACAATACTGGACCGTACCCAGGAGATGGTTCTCCTGAAAGCATATTGGATAAGGCCTTAAAAGGGCATGGTTTCCACTGCGGGCATTATATGGTAGTGCAGAACGCAGTGATGAATGCGTATGGTTATGTGACCCGGTGCCTGGGTGCGGGAGAAGGAACGCCGGACTTTCTGGAAGGGCATCATGGTATTAATGAGATATGGCTGAACACTTACCATAAGTGGTTTTTATCGGATGCGAAATATAATTATCATTTCGAGAAAAATCATATTCCGCTATCTGCTTTGGAGGTGCGCGACGCATATTTAAAGAACAAAGCGGAAGAAATAACCCTGGTGAAAGGCCCCGACAGGGTGCCTGCAGCAAGCTACCCCGAATTAAATAACAGATCTAAAGCGTTATTTGCCAGGATTTATACCTGGATAAGCTGGGATAAATACAATAACAGGTACAGCAATTGGCCGAACGACAGCAGCGATGTGATCATGTACCAGGACGACTATTTTCAACATCATACCTGGATAAGAGACGGAAACCCTCACTGGGCTTATAATACAAGATACCTGCACCTGGTTGCAGATCGCAAAGCCATTGAATGGACGCCGAATACTATCGTATCAAAAGTTACCATTGAAGGAACTACTGCGAAGATTGAACTCAGTTCAATGACACCGAATTTTAAAACTTACCAGGTGAAAGAACTGCCCGATGGTGAATGGAAAAATATTTCCGACAACCTGGAAATGGAATTAAAAAGGGATATGAACGAAGTGCTGTTCCGTGCAGTAAATATGGCGAATGTTACAGGACCGGAACATAAAGTAATAATAGCTAAGTAATTTTTGCATCTCAGACATTCGAAAAATGAAAAATAAATTCCTTTCGTTAGTTGCTTCATTGCTGTTGATGCTGAACTGCAATGCCGGTGGGAATGCATCTAATAATGATACAGGCAGGGTCAAATTTTTTGTTGATCCGGCAACTAATTCTGATGATCCTGAAATACGCATGGCTTATGGTTTGAATATTGTACCTCCGTGGCCGGATGGCGGTTCGGTCTTTGTAAATCTTCCTGAGCATCTTGAATATATGCCCGGTACAAAAGGTATAGCAAGACATCACGATAAGAGAACGAACGTATGGCAAACAAGCCCCGATAGCAGCGAGGCACACTATGCAGTAGAAAGTATTACCGAGCCAGGAGTATTCTTTTCTGTCAAAGCACTGGCTACCAACGGGCGTGCTATATTTGAAATGACTATTACCAACCATTCAGAAAAAATTCTTAACAGCATCAGGCCGATGTTCTGCTTCCAGTATAATTTATTGAAAGGTTTTCCTGTTAAGTTCTCGGATAATTTTGCACACACTTTTGTTATTATAAACGGGAAGCCGGTTGAGGTCACAAGCTTATCCGTAAAGAATACTCATGCCATTGCACGTATGGCACAGGTGGGTAGTTGTGTTGACAAACATAACTGGTGGGCTGAACAAATGGGTGGCTTTATCGGGCAACCTATTGATGCGGCCTATACCATTCTTACAGCGGCACATGACGTGCGGAAAGTAATCCTGCATTGGTTCCCAGGTAAAAACCTGCTTTCAAACAGCGCGATTCCATGCATACATGCAGATCCATGTGTTGGTGACCTGGCGCCGGGTGATTCAAGAACTGTACATGGAGAACTCATCTTTACCTGTGAACCGTTGGATGAAGTAATAAAAGAATTTACTGTAAAATAAAATTTGATCAAACACTTCCGGGAAATGGATGCGAAGAAACAATGCATAGGATTCATGAAAAGCGGGCTTCCAATATTAATTTTCTTAATGCTGCTAATTGTAAGCTGCAGCACAAAAAAAACCTTTCATGTAGTAAAGGTGGATAATCCTGAATTTATTCCTGAAACTGCCTTTATCGGGTACGAAGATTTAAGCTCGCCGAAGTTCCAGGCATTAAAACAAAAATACCAGCTTGATACGATTTTTCACGGGGAGACAGATGAGATGAGAAGAATTTCACTGCTAAGACATTGGATCAACAAACATATTAAGATCGACAATTACGGACCCTATGCCGGAAACGGTTCCGTGGAAAGCATACTGGACGAGGCCCTTCAAGGACATGGGTATCATTGTGGTCACTATACCGCTGTGCAAAATGCGATATTAAATGCATACGGTTATGTTACCCGGTGTGTTATAGCAGATGTTGGCGTGCCGGTTGACTATATCGTGGGAGGCGGCCACCACGCTATCAATGAGGTATGGTCAAACACCTATCACAAATGGTTGGTAACGGATGCCAAGTTCGATTTCCAGTACGAAAAAAACGGCATTCCGCTTTCTGCTTTGGAAATTCGTGATGAATTTTTCAAAAATAAAGCTGCTGATATTTCAAGCAGGATACCTGCCAAAGAAATCCCGGAATTAAAAAACATAACAATGGAA
>DASUFG010000622.1:0-5080 GCA_036274715.1 Agriterribacter sp. | reverse complement strand
AGTTTCATTGTTCAGTACCTGGCCCGTAACCTGCCGGGTTTGGCTCCATACTGCGCCCGATAAAATGCAGCACAGGGATGACAGAAAAAGAACTTTTTTCATAATGAGCAATTTTGGTTTAACAATCGTTTAGTTCCAATAGCATTAAAGGAACATGGTAACTAAAATAGATAAAAGCTTTTAGTAAAACGTTTAATCCGATTAAAATAATTACGATAACGTTTTCGTAAATGGTAAGCGTTATTCCGTCAGTTCTGTTAGCCGGTTCGTTTTTTTTCTACAATAACGCCCTGGTTTTTTATGGTGGGAATAGCGATAAGGAGGAGAGAAGATTTACCTCGTTTTAAGCATAGTATTGATCAATTGCTGATCGCGCATAACCGTAACTGGTATTTTACCCGTCCAGTTTTGCGCTTGATATATATCCATCAAGTCTTTTATATCCTTCACTGTTTTGCCGGCGGCAGTGCGAATCACATCTTTGTCGCGCAGGCCTGATTGGGATAGAAGGCTGTTGTTGCCTGCAGCAATAATAATTACCCCGGTTTCATCGGGAAGTCCATAGGCAGAGCGGTCGCCCAGGCCGTCAACGGATTTTAGGGAACCTCCCAGGAAGGATATTGTGACAGATTTGTCGTTCAGTCCCGCATCGGTTATTAACACCGGTATCTGTGGTGTTAAGGCTATTTTTTTTAAAGCAGGTTTTTTTACACCAAACTGGTTCATCGGAAAATTCTTAAAACCGAGGCGCAGGGCAGGGGAGTTGGCGGCGACGGTATAATCCCCTTTTTCTGGGTCAGCAAATAGTGGATTTCCTGCAATGCTGTTTTCATCGGTTCCGTTGGCTTGTGCATCATGGAGCGCAGCGGTATCGGGAAATAAATTGTTGTTGACGCGGTTTCCCCAGTCACTCACCTGTATGGGCGCGTATTTTTTCATCACGATATTTCTTTCAAACACATCACCACTGTTTGTAAACCAAACATGTGGGTGAAAGGAATTATTGATCATGATATTGTTCTCCACAACCCGGTAAAAACCTTCGCGTAGCTTAAGTCCGCCGTTCAGGCAAACATTATTATATATATGATAGTTGGATGAGCCATCATCGAGATCAATATCCCAACCATGGTCGCAGCGGAACCTATTGTTGCGGATAATGGTTTGTTGCTGCGCATCCAGTAAGATTAATCCAGGATGAACTGCCACCAGGCTATCCATGTATTTCCTGTTGGGTGCCCAATAGCGGTCGCGCCCCCACGAATTAAAAGAGCCATGGTCGCCTGTTTCTCTCACGGTGCTGAATACATCGTTAAACTCCAGAATATGCCCGCCGAAACAACCATCACCGATATTAATTCCGGCGCGGGAAGTATGGTAAATGCTGTTGTAGCTAACGGTTATAGAAGCAGCCACTTCAATCTGCACACCTGTGGCCTGCTTTTCTATGTCGCCAAGGTCGTGCAGGAGATTGTCTGTTACAATGCAATCTTGCGGAAAATTACGGGTTAACGGTCCCGGCGTTTTATCCAACTGGTTATAAGGCACAAAATTTTCATACCCGAACGACGGGGAGCGAACCGCTTTTGTATCGCCAATAAAACAAACCGCGTTGGCGCCGGTATTGTAAATATGGCAACCGGTAACGGTATCTTTTTTATTGTAGTTGCTGAACATAATAGCGTTGCCACCGATGCCTTCAAAAACACAGTCCGCTATTTTGCAGTGTTCGGTGCCGTCGAGCAACACAGCACCGCCCCGGTAAATCGTCCAGTCGCTGCGGAGCAATGGCTCTTTGGTATCCATAAAAGTGCGCTCATTGTGCGCAAAATGGAGATTAAGCAATTGTATATGTTGCAAAGGTTTGTCTGTACTGCCTTTCAGTTCTATACTGTTCTTCAAATGTGAAACTTCTACTTCAGCTCCTGCCATGTTTGTTCCTTTGGGCGGATAATAATAAAGCAGGTGTTTTGTCTTATCCAGCCACCATTCTCCCGGAGCGTCCAACTCTTCAAAAATATTTTCTACAAAACGGTAATCTTTGTGCATTTCATTAGGACGGTTATTCTGCCAGCCGCCTTCCAGTTTTACGTTGCCATCCGCGTCCACTCCGGTAATGCGATAATGAAAGCCGCCCCACTCGTGGGCATGCAGCGCATGCACGTAGCCACCTTCGGGGTTCTTCCAGCGTTTCACTCTTTGCGGATCTATGGCATCGGCAGCGGTCCCATGAAATACCCGGGCCGAAGAATCATAATTCGGATACCGTGCCAGCGGTTGCAGCTGGTGGTTGATGTATAATCGTTCAAAAGTTACACCTGTTGGAACGGAAGCTACATATATGCCGTTTTTGCAGGGCTTCCATTGCAATGCCAATTGCCTGCCGGCGCTGATGGTTACTTTTTCATTTTGGTGGGCTTTGATATGCAGCGAAGCAGGTAAAAAGTCCACTGCATGTATTACAATGGTTTGATCAAGGTAATAGGTTCCTTCCCGCAATTCAATCGATACGGCCTTATTGTTATTACCATTCGATTTTTCAATGGCGTGTTCTATGGTTTTAAAAGGCCGGCGAAGCGTTCCTTCATTGCTGTCGTTGCCGTTGATGGCAACATAGAACTTAACCTGCGTCATGCCGGGTACTATCATACACAAGAACGTGAAGATCAACAATGCCTTTTGGCCCGACATTTTCATACTCACCGGATGTTTTTTCGTGTGTAAATCAATATCAAGTTATTTCTTTTTTGGCGATACGGCTGTCGTACCCGTATAAACGAAATCAACGAGGTATTCCAGTGCCTGTTGAAATATTTTGTCAAACCACCTTCAACTCCTCAAAAACTTTTACATAATCATATTGCAGGTCTTCATGCAGCGATGACATGGATTGCTCTATTTTCTTTAATTGGTTTTCAAATAGATTGTTCAACGCCTTATTTTTTTTGATGGGAATGCCGGAAGCTTGTAAAGATGTGCAGAAATGCAGCAGCAATTCCGTCTCAGCTTGTTTAGATCCCGTGAACCGGATATGCTTATTGGTAATCCTTAATATTTTGCGGATTGTTTTTTTAGCGAAATAAATGTTCGATGCATTGATCTCGGTGAACAGCAGGTCAATTTCCCGCTTCACCGTTTCAATATAGGCTGATAAATCATGCGCTTCAAAAAGCAGGTAGGTGAGCAGCTCTTTGTTTTCTTTTTTAAATTTAGCCAACCTCAAACAGTGCACCAATAGCTGCGCCGGGGCAACAGATTGCAGTTCATTTTTAATTTCGTTAAGCGAAGCTGTTTTGAGATGCGACTCCATGTAAATAGGGTTATAGCCAAACACAATTTAATTGTAAATCACCGTTGATGGAAGAATTTTTGCTTTATTCAGGATGAAAGAGTCTGGATCGAAGGTTGCTTTTGTTTGTTATTCGGTTATCCATTGTTGTTTGTCATTCTGACGAAGGAAGAATCTGCAATTTCGAAATAACAGTAGAATGTTTAGCTCACACACAACATTCCATACCCTGTTTTTGCAGAGTACCGGGTGCTATGTTTTGGGAGGTAAAAATATCCCTGGTAGAAGCATTTTACAGTACCATAAAATTATTCAAAAAATTCACGGAGCGACCCGAAATACGCGTTATTCCAGCCTTCCGTCATATCATCAAACGCCTCGTCGGGAATATTGCTGTGTTTGAGTTCCACGGAACTGCCAGCTTCGTGCGGGTGCAATTTAATGGTAACAATAGACGGTTCCTCCTGGTCGCCAAAATACCATTGTTGCACTATTTTTTTATCGGGAACAAATTCAAGGTTCCTGCCTTCAATGCTGCCATCCCATAACGAAAATGCGGAGCCCGGTTCCGTAGACATGCTAACGGCTTCGCCTGTCCACAGCCGGATGGCCAAAGGATTAGTTAAGGCATTATATACTTCATCGGGCGGCGCGGGAATGAGGTAATATTTTTTAAAGTCTTTCAATGATGGGTGGTTTATCCGCAAAGGTACTGCTGATATATGAAACGGTATGCTTCTTTGCAATAGGAGCGTTCGGAACTTTTGAAAATGTTGACTGGTTGGCGATGATCCGCCAAAATTATGAATGCGTTGGGCTGCTTATACTAAACTTAATGGTATTGGGAAAAAATAGTGGGAGCAATTTGCAGCTGCCACTTTTTACTTTATTAATCCCTGTCATTTGCATTCATAATGCATCACAATGGGTCCGTTTGTAGCATAATCCCCGATAAAATAATAATAACTGGGTACAATGCGGGGAAACCAATCAAATCCGGTTGGCATTTTTTTTGAATTGAAAGCATTGGGTGAATCATCGTTGATGTAATAGTCATAAGGCGGACTCTTCATATTTACGCTGTAATCATTATTTAAGAACATCCAGACTTTGTTGGTTTGACGATAATTGATTTTATCGGTATAGTTCCCACCAACCTTATTGCCTGAGGCGTCATAAGAGTAAGTCTGCTGATGGCTTCCATCGAGCCATTTACGCTTCGTAATTCTTCCAAACGCATCCAGCGTATAGACTCCGGAGTTGGCGTCCCAAATTCCTTCATGGGAATCCGGCTCGTTTTTGATCGAATTGTAATCGTCACCTGCTCCGTATGACGCCGTCCCGATATTATATGTAATAGCCGTGACTTTGTTAAACCCTGTATATTTAAACACACGCCAGGTGTATGTTTTATCCAATTTATAAACGGTGTCGCGCTCATATCCTTCCAGGTAGGCAATTAACCGATTTTGGGCATCGTATTTAAATATACTCCCCACTGGTGGTACTTTGTAATATGGATCCTGAGCGAGTAAAGGATTGGAATTTACAGTATGCCGTATGCGCGTAGGATTACCGGCCGCATTGTAGCTGATGTAGGCCGTGTCTGGAACAATAATTTCCTGGTGATCGGGGGTCAAGCCATATGCGTTCGTCGTAATTTTTTCAATCCTGCAGTCGGTAGCGATGCCATTGGGCTTCTTGATAATTTCGTCAATGATTTTTTTGCATCCTGATGATGCCATTACAAACAATAGCAATCCTGCAGCCAGAGTGTCGTGTTTCATTTTC
>DASUFG010000621.1:0-17958 GCA_036274715.1 Agriterribacter sp. | reverse complement strand
GCCGCATTGGCGAACCATAAGAACAATTGCTATGGATAGCGCTGATCAATTTAAAGCTCCACCGCCACCGCCTTTCAGCAAAGACACTAACAGTGTATTTTACGACATGGTAATGGAGGTTTATCACACAGTCAAAAATCTCACTCCCGAACAAAGGGCGATCGCAGATTTTTGGGATTGCAACGGGTTTAAGATGAACGTAACCGGGCATGTTATGTTCGCTACCAAAGCGATGACGCCCGGCGGGCACTGGATGGGCATTACCGGCATTATTGCCAAGAATGAAAAGGCAGATTTTGATGGAACGGTATATACTTTTGCCGCAGTTTCATTCGCTATTATGGATGCTTTTATCTCCTGCTGGGATATGAAATATGGGTGGAATACGATTAGACCCGAAACTTACATAAATAAATATGTCGATGAGGACTGGAAACCACAACTGCAAACACCGCCTTTTCCTGAATATACCAGTGGACATGCAATTATTTCAACCGCCGCTGCCACCGTTCTTACCTCCCTCTACGGCCAAAATACACCGTTTCGGGATACTACAGAAAGATCCTGGGGTTGGCCCGACAGAGAATTCAAATCGGCACGCGAGGCTGCAATTGAAGCCGGCATGAGCCGCTTTTATGGTGGGATACATTACAGAAACTCGGTAGATAGAGCTGTAGCACAAGGAGAGAAAGTAGGAGCATACGTAATGGACAAACTAAAAATGAAAAAACCAACCACCACTTACGGAAAGCTTTCGGAATAATGGCGTGGCCCGGTAACATAGTGCTTTTCAATAAAACTTTTGAGCAAAAAAACACCGGCAAATAATCCCGGTGTTTTTTGCATTCAATAGCAACTAAAAATTATTTTAACGACTTAATATACGCCAGGCTAAGCGGAACCTGTTCCAACGAACGCGAGGATTCGTCTTCAATAAAATAATGTTTTACCCCCAACTTTTTCGCCACTTTCATAATAGCAGCAATTCCCACATCACCTGAACCCAGTACCACATTGGTTTCCACATCGGCTTCTCCTTTCTGGTTGCCTATTGTACCAGTAGCCCTGTCTTTAAGATGCATTAATGGGAACCGGTTGGGGTATTTCTTAAGCAAGGCTACCGGGTCCTGCCCGGGGTGTTTTACCCAAAATACGTCCATTTCAAAATTAGCATAGGCAGGGTTAAGGTTCTTGGCCATATAGTCGAACATGGTCTCCCCTTCATAAGGAACAAATTCGTACCCATGGGCATGATAACAAAAAGAAATGCCATTCTCCTTCAATAATTTTCCCGCGGTGTTAAATACATTCACCGCACTTTTGGCATCTTCGATCGTGAACTCATTTCCGTGAGGTATCCAAAAACAAACCACATATTTTGCTCCATAGGTTTTAGCAAGGTCTACCGCAGCCTGCGGGTTTGTTGCCAGTTCCTTAAAATCACCGCCCACGCTTACCATTTTTAAGCCGTTCTTTTTGAGTAATGATTTAAATTCATCTACGGGTAAATCGTAAGAGCCACCTCCCTCCAGTTCTTTAATACCCATCTTACTTATTTTTTCCAGCATCGATGGTACATTGCCCGGTATTTGCTTGCGAAAAGTATATAATTGTACGCCTATTTCCTGCGAAAAAACAGGGAGTGATAATACAAACAGCCATAAGGCAAGAACTGCTTTTTTGCTACTGAGCAAGGAACAAATAGAGTGCATGGCAAGATGATTTACATGTAAAAATGGAGACGTTTATTTATAAATGTACAAAACAAAAAAGAAGACTTCCGAAAATTACGAATCAAAAAATGGAACACAAAAATTAACCGGGATTTGAAATATTGCCCAATATCTTTGTTAAACTAAAATGTATGATATGCAAGACGGAACTCCTGAAGAAAGACTGATTCATTTGGGATTGATATTACCCCCGGCTCCAAAACCAATGGGGGTGTATAAGCCTGCACTGGTAGATGGTACCCATCTCTATCTTTCCGGGCATGGGCCTGTTCAGGAAGATCAGACCCTCATAAAAGGCCGTATTGGCAAAGACATGGATGAGGAACAGGGGAAACTCGCGGCAAGACAGGTGGGTCTCACCATGTTAGCCACGATAAGAGCGCAGGTTGGCAGCCTGGATAACATTAAGCGTGTTATTAAAGTGCTGGGAATGGTAAATTGCACGCCCGATTTTGAAAGGCATCCTTATGTGATTAACGGGTGCAGTGAATTGTTTGCTGCAATATGGGGAGAAGAAAATGGCGTAGGTGTTAGGAGCGCAGTAGGATTTGGATCGCTGCCGGGGAATATTCCTGTTGAAATAGAAGCACTGTTAGAATTGGTTCAATAAATAAATACCAGCATGGATAATTACAGCAAGCCTACCGGCGAATGGTATACCGTTGACAACGTTGATCAAATTGACTCTCCTGCGTTATTGGTATATGCAGCACGTGCCAAAGAAAATATCCGGTTGCTGAAAAGTATTGTGAAAGATGTGAACCGGCTCCGCCCCCATGTTAAAACCAATAAAATGGCTGAAGTATGTGCAATGATGATGGCTGAAGGGATTAGAAAATTTAAATGCGCCACCATTGCCGAAGCTGAAATGCTTGCAGGTATTAATGCGCCCGATATTCTTTTATCATACCAGCCGGTTGGTCCCAAGATTATGCGCCTGGTATCGCTTATTAAAGCCTATCCGGCCGTTCAGTTTTCCTGCCTGGTAGATAATGCAGAAAGCGCTGCAGGTATTGCTGCAGCGGCGAAAGCAAATAATATAGTGATCCCTGTTTTTATAGACCTGAATGTAGGGATGAACAGAACAGGAATCAAACCTTCTGATGCTTTGGCTCTTGTCGATTCCATCAACACGCTCACTAATATTGAGCTTGTTGGATTGCACGGGTACGATGGGCATATCCGCGATACAGATATAAATAGCCGAAGTCAAAAAAGCAATGCCATTTTCACAGAGGTGGAGACGCTCCATAATGCCATACAAAGCAAGTATCAACTTGCATTAAAAATAGTGATGGGTGGAACACCAACTTTTCCGATACATGCGCAAAGGATGAATGTGGAATGCAGCCCGGGTACATTTGTTTTCAGCGATTGGGGATACAAACATTTGCTTCCCGATGAGCCATTTGAGTATGCGGCGCTTGTTATTTCCAGGGTTATTTCAATCGTAGATGAACATACAATTTGCGCCGACCTGGGGCATAAATCTGTTGCCGCCGAAAATCCGCTGCCGCGGGTTCACTTTTTAAATGCCCCCGATGCTAAACCAGTAGGTCAGAGCGAGGAACACCTGGTGTTACAGGTTGAAGATGCGTACCAATATAAAACAGGTGACGTGCTATATGGTGTTCCTGTGCATATATGCCCCACGGTTGCCTTGTACGATAGGGCGTCAATAATAGAAGGTAGACAAAAGGTAGCCGAATGGGAAGTAGTTGCCAGAAAAAGAAGTATCAATTTTTAAAAAAATGGTTACCCTGTTTTTATAGTTTCAATCACTCATTTTTAGTAGTTGGATCATATTGACGTACATATCAAGTCAGAAATTCACCCCGCTCCGTATCCGGTTCAGCAATTGATTATAGCAATTATTCACCAGGCTTTCTGCAAGAGACTCCCTCGAAGGCGGGCGAATGGGACTTGAGTTATTGATAAGGCTCCAGTCCGAAGGTTCCAAAGCCCGCTTGTCACCTGTGTAGCGTGCCGCTTCGTGCCGCCACGTATAATTATCGCGAAAACGATCAGACAATATGTTACTGCCGCTCACCCAATCATAAATGCGGCAATCCAATGAAGCCCGGCTTTGCAGTATGCTGCGGGTAACATGCACGGTAGCAGTAACCGTTTTGTAAATGGGTTTTGCCGGCACAGACCGGGTTTGTCCTATCTCTATTGTTTTAGAACGCTGACTGGTATACCGGTCGGTATACACACTACCTACATACAAATCATTAAAATTCAGTTCTACTACCCTATCTGCTTTTATAAAATTGGCTTCGGCCTCCCTGTCGCTATAAAAACGGATATTACTATACGCCGCATTATTAAGATCCCGAACCATTGTATACTGCAGGTAATCATTGTTGAAGCCCCAGTAGCGCCAGTTGTTATTATAGTAATTCACAGGTTGTACCACTACTTTAATTGTTGCCAGTTCCTGTGCCTGTTGCATAAGGCGCTCTACATCGCGGTAACCAGGATATGCATTGTTTGCTTTCACAAACATGTCGTAGGCTTTCTGCCCGTAAGGGCGGTTGTTATACGACAAGTAGTGCAACCCCTGGTTATAATATTCTTCCGCAGCTTTTTGTTTCGCTGCCTGTATTTTACCAGAAGGATCCCATGGGTTAGGAATTAATTTAGAAGCCGCGGGGATCGCTATAATCTCGCTGTACATTTGTTCTGCAACCTGCAGTTGTTTAGTGATCTCCATCCACCGGTCGCCCGGACTCAACGTGTTGTACGTGTTGTAGTTGATATTTTTTCGAACTTCAGCAGCCTGTTTGTACGCTTCCGGAAGGAGGTTAGCGGCTTCGGAATCATCTGCGTTCTTTTTTAGGCGCTCCAGTAATGCAAAAACAGTTTGATCGTCGGCCGTATAGCGCTTTTCTATTTGTTTGGTAGAAGAACAGTTCAGCAACAAACCACTTAACAGCAGAACGAGTGTTTTTTGCATCACAACAGATTTAGTCTAAATCTACAAAAAAACCACCGCTATTTTTGCAGCGGTGGTTTCAAAAAAATGAGTTGTATTGATTAATCTAAAGTCCCGGGGTTGTGGCTCTCGCGTGGAGCAACCTGTTCGGTAGGTGCAGGTTTATTATAGGTATTACGTAAATTCTTCCATGCAGCACCATCCCATAAAAAAGCAAGCACAAACCATATAAATAACAACAAAGGTACCAATATCGTGAGTTTGAGGTTTCTTATTTCATCTCCAAGGTGCATGAATATGGATACAATAAATATCGCCTTGCAAAGTGAGAGTATAATCATTGCTCCTTTTACGAATAAAATGAGCCAGTTCTCCATATGAAAGGCATAATGGGATAACCCCAATGCGAGTTCAGCTATAGTAAGAATGAGCAATATCCAGAAGGTTTTCCAAATCCTTTTGGTATTTGCCGCCGGTTCATGCTGGAAAGTAATTTCGGGCGATGCTGCCAGGTGCTGATGTTCGTGTTCCATGTGTTACTTATGCTTTTAATACAATAATTTCGGTTAAATAAGATAAAAACAGAGAAATACAAATACCCATACCAGGTCAACAAAGTGCCAGTATAAACCTACTTTTTCGACCATTTCATAATGTCCCAACCGATCGAAGCGGCCATTGCGTGTCCAGAAAAAGATCAAAATATTGAGCAGTACCCCACTGAATACGTGAAAGCCGTGAAAACCTGTGATGCCAAAAAAGAAACCGCCAAAGCCTACTGGCCCCGGCAAAGTAACCTGGTGTCCGTCGTGCATTAGTCCCGGAACGATGGATCCAAAAGGATTTTGCTTTATGGTGGCACCTATTTCCTGGATTTGCCCGTCAATTAAAACCGGATGGCTACTTGTAATCAAATGCGTCCATTCCCAGGCCTGGCAACCCAAAAACATAAACCCACCAAGGATCGTCCAGAGCAGCCATTTTTCAACCCCCGCCTTATTCCTTTTATGGCCTTCATGAACAGCAAGTACCATCGTAACGGAACTCATGATCAAAATGAAGGTCATCAAACTCACAAATGCCAGCGGGAGATTGGCATGACCCATGAAAGGAAATGTATTAAAAACATGGTTGGCATCGGGCCAATATCCATGACTTGCGCGTATAGTGCCATAAGAAATAAGCAAAGCCCCGAATGTAAATGTATCGCTCATCAGGAATATCCACATCATGAGCTTTCCATAACTAACATTGTAGGGGCTCTTCCCCCCTGTCCACCATTTATATCCAACCGGAACGTGTGTTGACATGCCATTAAAATTTTAATATAAAAGCTTAATCTCTTTTATTTAGTGCAATAAATTAAAAAATACAAAAAGGTATACCCAAAGTATATCAACAAAATGCCAATAGGTTGCGGCTATCTCTACTGGTGTGTTATCATAATTGCGCTTTCTGGTGCCATATGCGGTAAAGAAAATCACGCACAAGGCAATTATCCCTGCTACCACATGCAAAATATGCAGCCCTGCTATAGCCAACACAAATGAGGATGCCGGGTTTGAGCCTATGCCCGTCATTTTCATTCCCATCGCTTCAAACTGGTAAAATCCAGTCACCTGCATAATGATAAACAATATGCCCAGTACGGCGGTAATAGCAAAGAATAACCTGTATTTCGCCATTTGATGCGCTTTGAACGCCTTCAAAGCTACCTGTATCGTTACACTGCTTGTTAATATAACCAGTGTAGAATACGAAAAAATACGGGGCAGTGTAAAACTTTCCCATCCTGGTTGGCTGCGCTTAACGATATAAGCGCTTGTAAGCCCGGCAAACATCATTATTATTCCCGCCAGCCCCAACCACATATTAAACTTGTACGGATGTATTCTTTTTCGCTGCACACTCATCGTTTCAATCATTAGAACATGTTTTCTGTAAATAATCGCCAAAAACTAAAATTATTAACTATACTCCGGCCATTTTATCAGCCAGCAAACTCAATAACACGATGGGTAAATAAATATAAGAACTGAACATTACCCTTCTCGCAGCCTGCACATTCATTTCCCGGTATAATCTTACACTTTGCCACACCATGAACAGATTCGCTAACAATATGATCACCAGGCTTACCTGCCCGCTCATGTGAATCAGATAAGGCATTACACCAACAGGAATCATTAAAAGCGAGTAAATGATCGCCTGTATCGCCGAATATTTCGTTGGACCTGCATCCGAGGGCATCAACTTAAAGCCCGCCCTGCTGTAATCGTTATGTGCCACCCAGGCGATTGCCCAGAAATGCGGAAACTGCCAAACAAACTGTATGGCAAATAATACCCATCCACCGATGCTCATCGTATCTGTGGCAGCAACCCAACCTATCAAACAGGGCAACGCTCCAGGAATAGCGCCCACCAGTACAGACACGGAATGCACTTTTTTCAAGGGTGTATACACAAATCCGTACAGGAAAAGGCTAAACACGCCCAACATGGCTGCCGACCAATTAAACCAATACCCGATGATAACCATACCCGCTATCCCCGACAAGGCAGCAAACACGGAGGCCTCGGTTACGCTCATTTTGCCACTGGCAACAGGGCGTTTTGCCGTTCGCTTCATTAAAGCGTCTGTATCTTTTTCGGTTACCTGGTTAATGGCATTGGCAGATCCGGTAATCAGCAACCCGCCTATCAATAATAAAAGAACTGACCAGAAATTAAACGTCACATTCGGCGCCAGCAAATAGCTGATTACACACGAAAACACAACAGTAAAACTTAGGGTAAATTTGATCAGCAACATATAGTCTTTGAGCTTGTCAATGACCGTAAAAGAAGCTGAATGATTTAACCCTTCGTATGTATCCCTCACTTTCAAAAACCTATTTTTAACCAGCTATTTGAGACAGATCATGCTCTTTTGCTGAAAACATTAATGCGTTGACTCGTCTTTACTTACCGGCTCGGTTTGAGGAATAAAATCCCTTCCATCTTTTCCATAATCGTAAGCCCAGCGGTGTACTTCAGGAATTTCACCGGGCCAGTTTCCATGTCCGGGCCTGATAGGCGTTGTCCATTCCAAGGTGTTAGCACCCCATGGATTTTTTGTAGTCACTTTTCTACCTTTAAAAAGAGAATAGAAGAAGTTGAACAGAAACAACAACTGCACCAGAAAAGACAATATAGCTGCAAAGCTGATCACCCGGTTCAATTCTACAAACATTTTAAAAGATTCCCAGTTCGAATAATCGTAATACCGCCGAGGCATGCCTGCAAAACCTTCATAATGCATTGGCCAGAAAATAATATATGCACATGCCAGTGTAATCCAAAAATGTATATACCCCAACGTGTTATTCATATACCGGCCATACATTTTGGGAAACCAGTGGTAGATGCCTGCAAACATTCCCATAAATGCAGAAACCCCCATTACGATATGAAAATGGGCAATCACAAAATAGGTATCATGCACATGCAAATCGAGGGACGAATTGCCCAAATAGATACCTGTTAAGCCACCTGAAATAAAGGTGCTCACAAAACCAATACTGAACATCATACCCGGAGTAAAACGGATGTTTCCCCTCCAAAGCGTAGTAAGCCAGTTAAATACTTTAATGGCCGAGGGTACTGCAATAAGTAAAGTGAGTAACACAAAAACGGACCCCAAAAACGGATTCAAACCCGTTACAAACATATGATGCGCCCATACCAGGAATGATAGCACGGCAATGGCAAACAAAGAAGCAATCATAGCCATATAACCGAAAATAGGTTTGCGGGCATTGATAGACATCACTTCAGAAACCAATCCCATGGTAGGTAATATTATAATATACACTTCGGGGTGTCCAAGGAACCAGAACAAATGCTGGTACAAAATGGGGCTACCACCTTCATTGGGAAGAATTTTACCAGCCAATACAATGTCCGAAAGGTAAAAGCTAGTGCCTAAATGCCGGTCGAATAATAAAAGAATGAAACCCGAAAAGAGAACGGGGAAAGAAAGCAAACCTAATACAGCGGTAAAAAAGATAGCCCACATCGTTAGTGGTAAACGAGTCATTGTCATGCCCTTGGTACGCATGTTTAGGATGGTAGAAACATAGTTAAGACCGCCCAATAACTGCGACACCACAAATAAAGCCATACTCGTTAACCAAAGGTCCATCCCGATTTTAGATCCTTGCGAGGCATCTCCCAAAGCGCTCAAAGGTGGGTATACTGTCCATCCACCAGCCGCGGGACCTGTTTGAACAAAAAGAGAGGACATCATTACGATACTGGCCAATACAAAAAACCAGTACGAAAGCATATTTAAAAAAGGAGAAGCCATATCTCTTGCACCAACTTGAAACGGAATGAGCAGGTTGGCAAAAGTGCCGCTTAACCCTGCTGTAAGTACAAAAAACACCAGTATTGTACCGTGCATGGTACCCAGGGCATAATAGAATTCCGGGGTTATTTTCCCGTCTTTAGCCCAATGTCCGAAAATATCTTCAAGCCAGGGTAAAGTAGCATCAGGATATCCCAACTGGATACGAAACAATACCGACATTAAGCCTCCAATAATCGCCCAAATCATCCCTGTTATCAAAAACTGCTTAGCGATCATTTTATGGTCCTGGCTAAACACATATTTCGAAATAAAGGTTTCGTGATGATGGTGTTCATCATGGTGTTCATGCACCTCGTGAGAGATAACACCAGGTTGGATTAAAGCTTCGTTACTCATTAAAAAAATATTTTACAAATCAACAATATCAATAATACTCAAATTCGCGTCAATGTCCTTCCGCATGCATTTCGGCGTTTGCAGCCCCAATAATGGAAGCGGGAGATTGTGCAGCAGGAGCAACTCCATCCGGGTGCGCCGTAAGGAACTGCGGTTTTTGGGCTGCAATCCATTTATCAAATTCTTCCTGTGTTTCCACAACAATAGTTCCCTTCATAGAATAGTGTCCCACACCACACATCTGATCACATGCTATTTCATATACAAAATTTTCATTGCCTGTTATCTTTTTCATTTCGGCTGTAGTAACTTTTGGCGTAAACCACATGGTAGTAGGTGTGCCGGGAACTGCGTCCATTTTTAACCTGAAATGAGGAAGCCCCACGTCATGAATAACGTCCTGCGAACGGATGACCAATCGAACAGGTTTGTCTTTCACCAGGTGCAGTTCAGAGGGATGAAGGTCGTCGTGATTAGCAGCATCATTCCAATCCTGCCCAAGTGGATTATTTTTCGATGGATCTACCAGTTTATAACTCTGGCGGCCCAGCACATTATCTTTGCCCGGGTAACGATATTCCCATCCAAACTGGTGACCGGTTACTTCAACCTCCATCGCATTTTTGGGGGCATCGCCGGTTATTTTAAACCAGTAATATAACCCAAAGGCTACCAATACGGTTAGGGCGATAGCCGGCACTGCAGTCCACAATAACTCCAATTTATTATTATGGGGATAATAGAAAACTTTCCTGTTTTCTGAAGACTGATATCGGTAGGCAAACCAAAAAAGCAACACCTGGGTAATCACAAAAACCACTCCCGTAATGCCCAGGGTAATCCACATCATGGTATCAATATTTACACCGTGATCGGACGCGGATGGTATACCCATCAACGTTTTGTTGTATAGAATTTTATTGCACCACCAGGCTGCTGCCAGCCCTACCACCAAAAACACCAGCATCAGGAAGGCGTTAATACGGTTATTTTGTTCAAATGCCTTCTTTTCGCCTTTTAGTACCGAAACATACTCGCTTGCCTTTGCTATCTGAAAGACGACAATAAATATCAAGACAACGATGATGACAATAAAATACTCGGTCAATGTCATTTTATATAAAAATTATTTCTTAAATAAATAGGTGTCTTTCTGCACTTTAAGTATGATGAATCAAACTTTCCTTGAAATATGGATGATACTTGGGTACCATAGGCGCCTTCGCCAAAGCTTTTCCCGTAAAGAACATCAGTATGCCGATAAAGAATGCTAACATACCCCACTCGTACCAACCCAAACTAAAATGATCACCCACTGTTCCGGGCATCACCATCTGGTAGAAATCGAGCCAATGCCCCAAAATAAGCACCATTGCCATAAATGTCATAACAGCATAGTTTCGTTTAGAACCCCTTGACATTAATATAAGGATAGGCGCTATGAAATTCACAATAAAGTTAAACCAGAATATACCGGTATACGGTCCCTGTAACCTGCTTTTAAAATAAATGGTTTCTTCCGGTATATTGGCATACCATATCAGCATGAACTGCGAGAACCAGAGATAAGTCCAGAAAATAGAAAATGCAAAAATGTATTTACCGATGTCATGCAGTTGTTCTGTTGTGGTTTGCTCCAGGTAACCCTGGTTTTTCAGGAAAATTACAAATAAAGCCATCACCGACAGCCCCGCAACAAAGCTACTCATTAAGGTGTACCAACTGTACATAGTAGAAAACCAATGTGCATCAATGCTCATAAGCCACAACCAGGGAATAGTTGACCCTGTAGTTAAAGCAAAAAATACAATAAAAATACCTGCCCATACCGTATTTGTCCAGATGTAACTACGGGCTTCTTCTCCGGTTATTTCACCTGCATCTGCCCGATGCGACAATTGCCTTATCTTTCTTCCAACCAGGATCCATACTACCAGCGTGATAACCGTCCAGGTAAAAAAGAAAACCGGGTTCAGAAACCCTTTTTTCCAATTTAGGATTTTATCGCTTGCAACCGCATCTTTATCAAGCCAGTGGTAAATATGATGCTGATGCCCCATTACAATACAAATAAACACAACCAGCGATACAACCGCAAAAACGGGAACTACAGCTGATATGGCTTCGGGTATCCTCCTGAACGTAGTTTGCCAACTGCTATGTCCAAGTATGTTAATGCAAATAAAAAACATGCAGGCATTACAAAGCATTAAGAAGTATAGACTATTTTGCAGTAACCCAGCCCAAAACCTGGTTTTATCATGTTCATCCTTACTCAACCCCAGGAAGAAAAAACCAGCTAAAAATGCAATCACGCCTACGGCCAGTAAACCATAAGTCCATTTTTTGTACTTGGCCGGAGTTTCAAATTGTTGCTTAATCATCCCTCAATGAATTTTTTAATTGCTCAATCAGTTTATTTTGTTGTGGTACTATCACTTACAGCAGCGGTACTTTTTACACCCTGCTTTCCTCTTATATAATCTATGACCATCCAACGTTGTTCGGGTTTTAGCTGAGACGCATAACTTCCCATCTTATTTTTTCCATACGTGATGGTGTAAAAGATTTGTCCATCTCCCTGGCTCACAACGGTGGGGTCCATCAAATTCTTAGGCGCTGCGGGAAAAGGTCCGTCTCCGCCTTTCCAGAGTGGTCCATTACCATCCAGTTTTGTACCGTGACATATTCCGCAATAAACCAGGTACAATCTTTCCGCTTCTTTCATATCTGCGGCATTTAAGTCGCTTATGGGATTCTGCACCATTCTTGCCTTGGCAAAATTACTGGTATCACCCGCCGCATCTTCTTCTATACGAAAGGGCAATAATTGATCCCTCGTTATGGTTCCCGAAACGGGAGTGCGGTTGGTTTGCTTATCAGGGAAAATATCATTTTCCGAGTTCGTTTCATATGCCCGGCTATAAGCCATATCGGGCATATACACACTGCCTGGCTTTTTATTGTTACTACAACTTGCTACAGCCATTACTACCGCAATAAAAACAAATGCTATAACTGCTATCTTTTTCATCCGAGAATAAATTTGTCGTTTCGCTTATGCTGTTGCTCCTTCCGTTTTATATTCAAATACTTTCTTCTCCATATCATACCGGCCTAACCACCAACCCACTTCCGCCATTTGCACATTTACCTCTGTTGCCCCCGTTGAAGCCAGGAAATTTTCGGCTTCCTGTACGTTGGTTTTAGAGGTACATTCAATAACCATTACAAACAGATCATCGGTTGCTCTTAAGTGAAAGTGGTGCTTTTTTACAAACGGCGCCATTTGGCAGAGGTAGCAAAAGGTTAATACCATTCCCACAGCAGAAAACAGAACCGTCAATTCAAACATAATAGGAACCCAGGCAGGCAGTGAAAAATGAGGTTTACCACCATAGTTCTGAACCCAGTCTTTGGTTAATACCCAACTGATAAAAGACAAAGCTGTAGTGAGCCCTGTAAGTGCATATATAAACCCAACAGTATGCAAACTGGTATCCCTCATCCCCAGTTCTTTATCTAAACCGTGTATGGGAAAAGGAGTATAAACATCATGAATTTTGTACCCGGCTTTCCGCACTTTTTTTACCGCGGGAAACAGTACATTTTCATCATCAAAACAACCTACTACAAATTTTTTTATCGTCATAACCTTAAACCAACCGGTTTTTTAAGGTGAATAATCAGTTTTACTATTTCAGGCAAGGCCTATTTGTCTGCTTTAATGATGCGCCTCGCTATGTGTTTTAGCATAGAACTCTTCCGAACTCATTTTTTCAAGATCGCCCATTTTTGCTTTGTAGCTTTCGCCTGTCGTTTTCAGCACATGTTTTATTTCTGCAATAGCAATAACGGGGAAATATTTTGAAAACAGGAAATAGCAGGTAAAGAACAATCCAAAAGTACCCAAATAAAAGCCAATCTCGAAAATGGTCGGGCGATAATAAAGCGACCAGGAAGACGGCAGGTAGTCACGGAACAGCGAAGTAACGATAATTACAAAACGTTCAAACCACATGCCCACGTTCACCACCACACTCATGATGAATGTAAACTCAATATTCCTTCTTAGTTTTTTAAACCAGAACAATTGCGGCGATACTACGTTACAGGTCATCATAATCCAGTAACTCCAACCGTAAGGCCCAGCCAGGCGGTATTTGAAAAATGCATCATACTCATAGGTATTTGCGCCATACCAGGCCATAAACAATTCGGTGAGATAAGCGCAGCCCACAATGGACCCCGTTAACACAATTACTTTGTTCATCGCTTCAATATGCCCCAGTGTAATATAATC
Source organism: Agriterribacter sp. (assembly GCA_036274715.1). Taxonomy (GTDB): domain Bacteria; phylum Bacteroidota; class Bacteroidia; order Chitinophagales; family Chitinophagaceae; genus Agriterribacter. The sequence continues at coordinate 4,235 of DASUFG010000621.1, read as the reverse complement.
CTGCAGGTTCATTACCTTACGGGTAATCAGCATCAGAGTTTGCACCATGGCAAACCCTGAGAATACCGCTCCCGCCACAAAATAAGGAGGGAAAATAGTGGTATGCCAACCCGGAACAATAGACGTGGCAAAGTCGAACGATACAATGGTATGCACCGATAATACCAGCGGTGTGCTTAAACCGGCCAGTACCAATGAAAGACTTTCGTGCCGCTGCCAGTGCTTCGTAGAACCACTCCAGCCAAAAGAAGCTATTCCATACAATAACTTCCTGATTTTGGTCTTAGCGCGGTCACGCACAGTTGCCAAATCTGGCAATAAGCCCGAATACCAGAACAACAATGAAACCGTAAAATATGTGGATATCGCAAAAACGTCCCACAGTAAGGGAGAATTAAAATTAGGCCACAAAGCGCCACGGCTGTTAGGGTAGGGCATTACAAAAAAAGCCATCCAAACCCTGCCCATATGCCAGATGGGAAATTGCCCCGCACACATCACTGCAAAAATCGTCATCGCTTCCGCCGCCCGGTTTACCCCTGTTCTCCATCCCTGGCGAAACAGTAAAAGAATCGCCGATATTAATGTACCCGCATGACCAATACCCACCCACCACACAAAGTTGGTGATATCCCAGCCCCAGCCAACCGTTTTACCAAGGTTCCACTGACCTACACCATATACTACCTCATTATATACAGAATAAACGCCAAATAATAGCAAAGCGACTGATATATAAAAACCGATATACCATAAGCGGGTAGGTTTGGCTTCAATTGTGTACACAATATCTTCCGTTACCTTGCTGTAGGTTTTTTCTCCATCTACCAATGGTTCCCTGACGAAAGATTCGTATTTAATCAAACTCATTGACTAGCTTATTTTTTCGTGCAAATCCGTTACCGGGTTTACATATTATTGTTGAAGATTCAAATCCATTATTTACTATGCTCAAACCTGATCTACTACTTCTTTATGAATGATGTGGCTCTGCCTCATGAGCTTCGGCTTTCTTTCCATCAAACTCATCCTTCACGCCCACGGGCCGGTCGGTATTTCTTATTTTGGCGAGATAACTGATATTAGGTAGCACATGAATATGCTCAAGCGCGTAATAAGTACGATGGTTCTGTTCCTGTGTACGAAGCTTGAATACCTTACTTTCTTTATCGTTCACATTACCAAATACAATAGCTCCGGTTGAACAAGCCTGCATACACGCGGTTTTTACATCCCTTATTAATGATGGATCCTGCGATTTTTTTGCTTTTAGTTTGGCGTCCTGTAAACGTTGTACACAGAATGAGCATTTTTCAATTACACCACGCGAACGAACAGTTACATCCGGGTTCAGTACCATGCGGGTAAGATCTTCGTTCATCATTAGTACGGCTGGATCCAATTTACCTACACCGCCAGTGTTCTGATTATCGGGAAAGCTATCTGCACCCGTATAGTCAGCCCAGTTAAACCGACGTACTTTAAAGGGACAGTTATTCGCACAGTACCGGGTGCCGATACAACGGTTATAGGCCATTTGGTTTAAGCCTTCCGAACTATGATTGGTAGCAGAAACAGGACATACATTTTCACAGGGTGCATTATCGCAATGCTGACAAAGCATCGGCATAAACACCACATTCATATTATCGCCTTCTGTTTCGTTGCGGTATGATGCAAAATAACGGTCGATGCGAAGCCAATGCATTTCATGAGAACGTTTTACTTCGCTCTTCCCAACCACCGGCACATTGTTTTCGGCAGTGCAGGCAATGGTGCAGGCGCCACATCCCGTGCAGGAATTCAGATCAATACTCATGCCCCAATGCGCCCCGGGAGAATCATAAGTAGGATATAAAGTGGCTTCCGATTTAAAGTTTCCTGTATTTTTTGCAAAATCTTCCGCCAGTTCCTTACGATATTCAGGTATGGCATCCGGGTTATTTCTAAAATCAGACAATGCATATTCCCTTACTACTTCTACACGGCCTTCGTATTGGTTATGGGTTTGCGTGTAGGCAATATCGTAATTATCGCCTGTATTTTTATAATCGGTTACAGTGGTAGTGTAATATTGGCGTGCACCCCCATTGACCGTCACCAAAGGATAAGCATTATACCCTACTCCGCTGGCAGCCTTGCCGGCTCCCTCCGCCCGTCCGTAACCCACGGCTATTGCAATAATATTGGGGTGCATCCCGGGTATCGCTAAAATGGGGAGTTTTACTTCCTTTCCATTGATGGTAAAAGCGACTACGGGTTTTTTATATTCCACTTCATACTGGTCGTCCAATTTAATGCCCAATTCTGCCGCCATAGCATACGAAATAATCGCATAATTATCCCAGGTAGCCCTGGTAATAGGGTCGGGCATTTCCTGAAGCCATGGGTTATTTGCCGCAGCACCGGTACCCAACGATACCTTTTGATAAATTACCAACTCGGCCTTGCCAGCCGCAGCTCCTGAACTGAGCTTTGACGCCGCATCAGCTATTCCGCCACCATTGAAAGGGGTGGAAGCGAAAGCTAAGCTGGCTGGTTCAACAACACCGTCCTGAAGTGCTTTATCGAATACGCCCTGACCGCCCAATTTAGTAACCCAATAGTTTTTAAAATAATCTTCGTAATCTGTATCGTTACCACTCCATTTTAAGAGGGCAGTTTGAAAATATCTTGTTTTAAATAAGGGAGCGATGGTAGGCTGTAATAAACTGAAAAATCCCGCACGCCCTTCCGCATCTCCCCAGCTTTCGAGATAATGATGATGGGGAATAATATATTTACACAATGAAGAAGTTTCGTCTGCCCTGTCGCTGAACGAAACTGATGTTTTTACTTTTTGCAGCCCACTGGCAAAAGCAGCGGCGTTGTAATAATTATAAGCCGGGTTAGCCTCATAAATCAATAGCGATCCTACAACACCAGCGTTCAGGTCTTTTACCAGCTGGTCCATTTCGCTATCAATGCCCTTGCGCGTTTGCATTGGGCTAGCCCAGTTTATGGTACCGCCGTTGGACCCAATAGCTTCGTTAATTGCATTTACCAGCACCTGTATATTGGGGTCATTGCTTCCACATACCACCAGGGCTGCCCCTTTATTGGCGTTGAGTAAGCCGGCTGTAAATTCTATCCCTTTTTTCAATTTCTCATCAGTGATGGCTGGAGCACTCACACTACCACCTAATTTTGCCAGCAGGTTCAGTACCACGGCGCCGGTTTCAGAAGGGCGGTGAATAAACCTTTCGTCGGCATTGGCGCCTGTTAAGCTAAGCGCACCCTCAAACTGGATGTGCTTGCTCATTTGTGGGCTCTCCTGGTTAATTTTTCTTCCTGACGCATACTGGCTTGCAAATTCCTCAGGGCTTAACCAGGTGCCAAGGAAATCGGCATCCAAACCAACGATCACTTTCGCCTTGTCAAAATGATAAGTTGGAATAGCCCTTTTGCCATAGCACATTTCATTCGCTAACAGCAAACCACTATAGGAAACGGCATCGTATTGTACATGGCGACTTCCCGGGTATTTTGCGAGAAATTCGGTGATAATTTGTTGAGTGGTGGGAGAATTAAGTGTTGCGGTAAGTAAAACAATTTGCGATCCGGATAATTCACCCGCAATTTTTTTATCAGCGGCTTCAAAAGAGGGAAGTTCTTTCATTTCTTTGCCCGTAATCTCTACAGGGTAACGCAAACGGGAAGTATCGTATACATCAAGCACGGAAGCCTGCACCCTGGCCGAAGTGCCTTCTCCTTTATTATTAATGAACGAAAGCGGGTTACCTTCTAATTTAATAGGACGTCCATCCCTCACCTTCGCCACCACAGGCACTACATCTCCTTCTGCCACGAAAGTTGTGGCATAATATTGAGCTACCCCCGGAGTTAAATTTTCGGGAAGATTAAGATAAGGGATGCTTTTTGTAACAGGTGTTTCGCAACCTGCTGCGAGTGCGGCTGCAGCGGTGCTGAAACCGAGATACTTTAGAAAATCCCTGCGGGGAGCCCTGGCATCCAATATGCCCTTCCCATCTTCCTCAAATGGAAGATCTTCCTGGAACTCGTCTTTAACCAGTTTCTGGTAACCTTCTGTATTCTTTAATTCGCCTAAGTTTTGCCAGTACTTTTTTTGACTCATACCCAACCCCAAAAGGAGCTTTTATATTCCGAACTTTTCTCTTTCATTGTCATTCGCCACCTGGTTACCCTGAAGCCGGAAAGTGTTATTAAATATATTA
>DASUFG010000620.1:0-2929 GCA_036274715.1 Agriterribacter sp. | reverse complement strand
CTGATGACACCAGGTTTTACCGATTCCTTTCCGGGTTCGCAGGATCTTAACGATGTTGGGTTTTCGATGGAATACTGACTCAATAGCTTACCCGCCGCGTCATAGTATTTTACAGCAAAAGGCAAAACTGTTTTCTCCTCCTGGATATATGGCAGCTTTCCCGCTCTTATTGATGCATAACTGGTATCGATGGTATATTGTTGTCCATCAAAGGTTGCGCGAACCGCCCAGTGCGATGAAGCGGGATTAATAGCAGCAGAAGGATTAAAAGTTCCCTTCAGGCTGTCTATTTTGTCAACCGCGGCTTCCACTTCCTTTTTTGATTTGTCTTTCTGCTGCCCGCATGAGTTTAAAAAACTACCCGAGACGAGGAGTATTACTATGATGGATATATACTTTTTCATAAAAATTATTTTGGGATGAACTAATTAGATGCCCGTTGTAGCAGCGTATGCAGAATTCTTGTTTTGCAGGGCTCGTCGTAATTATTGAGCGGTACGCCGGATGAGCGCATCGGGCAAAGGTTGTTACAAATGCGGTACCAATCCTGGCTACCCATTTTCATTACATCGGCTGTTGTTTTATTGTAGCCGGGCGCCGCAGCTTCGGCATCGGATTTATTGTCCCAGTTATTGGGAAATTCTGCTTCTTCCCAATGGGATGCGCTGGCCGCATCGTACTCATCGGCAAGGCGGTAAAGCGAATGCCCGCTTTCGTGCAGCATGGTGCCCCGCACATAATATTCAGCCGAAAAATAACCGCCGCCTGCCTGGTCGCGGATGTCCTGGAAATGAAGAATCACTTTACCCTGGGCAAACGAAAGGTTGGAGGAATTGGAGGGCAGCACGTGCGGCATGCCGCTGTCAAAGTCGCGTGCAATGGCGGTAATAGGATTTATAAAGAAGTTATAGGAACCCCGGAAACGCCGTATCCAGTCTTCCTGGTGAAAGGTGGAATCAATTTGTGAACCCACCGATGAATAAAACAAGTTCATGCGACTGTTCATGCTGGTATCGGGAATAAAAACAACATTGAATACATTATCCTGGTTGCCTACTACATATACGGGTGCTGCCTGGTTGGTTACCGGGTAGGGCCGCGTAGCGAATGTAATACTGTGGTTATATGTTTTAGAATTGCCCTTCACCTGGAAACGGTAGGTCACTAATTTGTTTGCGCCGTACCCGGAACTTTTTGTAAAAGTGATCGGGAAGCCTGGCGAGTTCCAGGTTTGGATTTCCGTTTCTGGCGTGGTGGCCGACAGGTCGCCATTGCTGTTCACGTTGGCTACAAATTCAAACAATTTCACTTCAGATACATCGCCATCTATTTTTCGAAGCGTAAACGTAACGGCATCCGAACTGGACGGGTAAATAGGGGAATGGATAGCAAAGGTTTCGGGGTTTTGTTTACAGGCAATTGCCAGTGGAAGGCTAAGCACAATAAACACATTTCTTTTTAACTTGCGAAGCGTACGCATAGCTGTGGTTTTACGGTATTAACATTGTTTCATCGATTCGATGAAGTTCCTGTTTACAATATCCTCCACTTTCGTTATTTGTTACCCCGGTGAGTTGATGGACTTTGTTTTCCCTCGCCGCACTGTCTCCTGCAGGGGACGGTGCGGGGTTAAGCTGTCTGGCGGAGTATATCCCCAGGTTTTATTGAGACATAGAAGTAAACCAAATGAAAACTACCATTTTTTCTTAAATTTAATGTATTCAGTAAGGGTTGACATGCAATACAGGTTGATCGTGAGCGTGGAGAAAGATGTACTGATGATCAACGATATATTGGTCATAGAGGATCTGACTAATCAAAATAAATAATGGGCATTATATGCATTACTTTTTAGGAAATCGAAAATTTAAAAGAAATGTCTGATTACAAAATTGTTAGTTCACGTGGTAAAGAGTTATTTACCGATATTACGCTTCAGCCAGGGGAAGTATTGCAAATGGAGTTAGCGGCAAGAAATATTAAGAAAACCGAATTTGCTGCTTTGTTAGATATGAAGCCTGGGCATTTTAGTGAGCTTTTACATGGTAAAAGACATATAAGTGCCGCAACGGCAATTAAGCTTGAAAAACTACTGAATATTTCCGCAGAATATTGGATGCGGGTACAGGTGTATCATGATTTGTTTGTAGAAAGAAATAAAACAGTACACGCGGCTTAGGTAAACCTGTGTATAATATGCCTTCTCATACCCCGGCCAATTCTCCTTTTTAATTCCCAGCCATACTCTGCGGTATTAGGTACTTTGTTCTGCGCAGCGCCCATTCTCACGCTGCTGCCATAACAATTATAATAATATTATCCACTATCTTACCATTGAATAACTTGCGTTTTAATTCACGTTCATGAAAATATTATTATTACACGTAACTATTTTGTGGTGCTGTGCCAGGCCTTTTATGGCGATCGGCCAATCTTCATCATCACTAGAAGCGATGCTGGAGTCGCGCAAAACGCAATTGCCTAATGGGTGGCAACTTTCTCCTGCAGGCTCCATGCTTCCACTGGGGGATCTTCCGCTTAATATGGCCGTTTCTTCCTCTAAAAAGCTCATGGCGGTTACCAACAATGGTCAAAGCGTGCAATCGATCCAGTTAATTGATCTTGAAACCGAAAAAGTGGTGTACAGCGAGGTTATTCCAAAAAGCTGGTATGGACTGAGCTTCAGTAACGGCGGCAAATTTTTATACGCTTCGGGTGGCAACGATAATATGATCAGGAAATATGCAGTTGACCAGGGGAAGCTTATACTTGCAGACAGTATTATTTTGGGAAAACCCTGGCCGGTAAAAATTTCTCCAACAGGTCTTACCCTTGCGTCAAAAAAGCAACTGATGTATATAGTTACAAAAGAAAACAATACATTGTATGTTGTAGATATTAAGTCGAAATCTATTTTGAAAACTGTTGC
>DASUFG010000619.1:0-3188 GCA_036274715.1 Agriterribacter sp. | reverse complement strand
TATTATTCGACTTCACATTTTAAAAAACACAATCATGCAAAACTCAAAAAAAACGCCGATGCGTAGCCAAAAGAACGGTGGGAGCAGCACTGCAGCCACCATGGGAAATACCCAACTGGAAAAATTTTTCATGGATGCCTTAAAGGATATTTATTGGGCTGAAAAGCATTTAACCAAGGCCTTGCCCAAAATGAAAAAAGCGGCTACCACCCAGGAGCTGAAGGATGCAATAGAAGGTCACCTGGAAGAAACCAAAGGGCATGTAAGCCGCCTGGAAGAGGTATTTGAAATGCTTGGTAAAAAGGCACAGGCAAAAAAATGTGATGCCATGGAGGGCCTGGTAAAAGAGGGCGAAAGTGTTATTGAGGAAACCGAAGACGGAAGCATGACCAGGGATGTGGGAATTATCATTTCGGCTCAAAAGGTGGAACATTATGAAATCGCAGCCTATGGCGGCTTAACGCAACTGGCACGTACCATGGGTCACGAAGATGTTGCCGGCATTTTGCACCAAACGCTGGAGGAAGAAAAGCATGCAGACTCCTTGCTTACTGAAGTGGCTGAAAATAACATCAACCGGGAAGCTGAGCAGGAGGGCGAAGCGGTGTAATGTAAGCCATTTGTCAGTGGTCTTTGTTCATGACAGGGATTAGGCTCGGTTGGGTGGCGGGTATCAAACAGACAGGGGATTGAAAGATCAGGATTGACCGGTAAAAATACTTAAAACCATTAGCTCACTAAATATACGATTGCGATGTGTGGTAAATCAACTTTTACGTTTGAATGGGAGAACCGGACATACAGGGCATATTATAGTCGCAGTATGGAAGCAAACGGTCAAATAAAATACACGGTTACCTTCCCGGAGCCTAATCCTTTTCCACAATTTGGAGAAGAACCCCATGAATTGTTCTGTGAGTCGTATGGGAAATTTTGTTGCGTGGGCAGCAACGATACCAATTGGATCTATTTCAGGGTTAACCTCATGCAATGGTTAAAAAAGCACCTGGAGCGACAGGATAGAATGTCGCTATCATTACCATCCAACGACAATGAACATCTCCCCCTGGAGTATTGAACCAGTTTCGACAAAAATGGAAATACAAAGTTTTAAACTATACTCTACCAGGAAATTTAGGTGAAAGGTCTGTATATGCCAGGCTAATTGTTACGCTAATTGCTGTAACACTTCACGGGAATAAAACACTTGCACTTCAAAGGCGGTGTTTTGCACAGCAGAAAGTTCTCCGGATTTTAAAATCTCATTCCTTTTTGCTATGGCATAGTATGCGTACAATGCACCCCCTGGTTCAGGAATAACGGTGGCATACCGGTGATACCAATACTCGAGTGGCTGGCAAATAACAAACAGGATTGCCATGCCATTTCATTCGCTACCATTTGAGAAACACCATTCACCAACAAGGCGTGCAATGGTTTAACACCGGGATGCTTATATTTTTGAGCCAGGTTATAGGCTGTTATTCCTCCCTGGAAAAACCTTCCGCACCAGGAATAGAGAAAAACATAACTGGAGCAAACCAGCACTAACGCTTTCTGCAGCCGGGATGGTCTCAGCTTTCGTTTCTTCCTGGTAACACTACTCAAAGGAATGGTAAGTCATTAAGGCTTCCCGAATAGCACCGTCACCTAAATAAAAAAGACTCCGGCTTTAACCGGAGTCCCTGTTGTTTCTATTTTTCCTACGCTGGCATTACCCAGATCAGGTGTAAGAGTTTGTTCTCAGAACTGAAAAATCAGAACACCCCTTTTTAGAAACTACATAAAATAAAATGAAATAATTGTGCCAAAAAGCTATTGAAGTAAAAAGATAAAACGCGTTGAAGCCAGGCCACGAATGTGGAATTTATGGTACATATTCCCCAGCTGTATCCACAGTATCCAGGTGATTCTTCATCGCACCGCCTTACATTCACAACGGCAGAGCCTGCATCTATGCAGATTTACGGGCTGCAGGCTTTTTACCAGGTGCCCTTTTGGTGGATGCCTTTTTTGCAGTGCTCTTTTTTGACGCCGTTTTCTTTTTAGGCACTTTAGCTCCCTCTTTCCGGGCTTCCGAGAGCCCTATAGCTATTGCTTGCTTTCTGCTGGTTACTTTTTTACCGCTACCGCTTTTAAGCTCACCATGCTTTCTTTCATGCATGGCTTTTTCAACCTTATCCTGCGCTTTTTTTGAATACTTTGCCATAATCATTGTTTTTAATGTTAAAAACAACAAATATGCCATCAGGCCCCGGAGCTCTCTTCACCATTAAAACGCTGCCTTCCAGTTCCGATGTTGGTCAAATTTCCACACGGCAGGGTAAATAAATACCATGACAACAGGATTATTTGCCAGGATGAAACTTAACACGAATGAAATCAGACATCCATTAAAAAATACAATAGCGGTCTGGCCTGACTATTACAGCGGGCACTCATTATCAGCAATAAACCTTCCTGTTCTGTTGTGAGGACGGATAACATCAGTGTTATACTGGCAACATTCTTGTTCTTATACATACATCATTTTACGTACAAAAAATTTTAACCATGAAAAAACTCATTCCAGTTATTGCAATGGCTATTGCTGCAATGGCGTGCAATAATGCCGATAACAACAACACGAGATTTGAAGACAGCGTTCAACATGATAAGAACGATACGGGCAGCAACGATGACAACGCAACAAAGTTGTACGATTCAACGAATATACCCCCTAAAGATTCCGCCGTTGGACAGTATCCTAACAAACAGTGAAAAAATAGATGAAAGCACCGGGATGAAAAAAACCGACCATTTCGTAAAGAACTTAAAGTGCCGGTAATAAATTGGCGCGGTTTTGCGAATATGTTTATAAACACCACAAATGGTTAGGCAGAATTTAAATAAAATACCAGGCATTCTACATGATCTTATCCAGATCAATGAAGATAGAGTACTTATTTATAGCCAGGCGGTTAACCAACTGAAGCAGGAGGATGAGAATCTTGCCATGATATTCAATTGGTTCGCCGGTGAAGCAAATCAGTTTGTCCGCGAGTTGAATAGGGCTTACCGATCTGTTAACAGGTACCCTTTTATAGAGCGATCTTTAAGTGGCAAGATTTACAGGATGTGGATGGAAGTTAAACCCGCCTTTGATCAAACCAGGTTGAAAGATATTTTGCAGCTATGTGAATACTGCG
>DASUFG010000618.1:0-2694 GCA_036274715.1 Agriterribacter sp. | reverse complement strand
ACGACGGCAGTTGGTGGTGGAGCACGCGTCCCGACACTCATGGACCCTATTACAAACCCATTAACTGGGCTGGTTCTGATAGCATTAAAGCCTTGCTGGTAGAAGAGTGGAATAAATCAAATGCCGCAGGAAAGCAATTCTTTGCCGACCTGAACGGAAAACTCCGGATGGGCATCACGCAGTTTGGTGGTAACGACAAAGAAGAGGTGAAAGATGAAGGACCAAAAGTTGACCTCAACAAAATACGTAACAAAAAAGGACAAATCGGTGAGTCGTCTATTGAAGACATTATGCTGGCGATGGACAAAATAAAGGGCGACCCGGCCAATGGCAGGCGGTTGTTTACACAGCAGGGTTGTATTGCCTGTCATACGCTCGACAAAGGCGCGGTGATGAAAGGTCCATTTATGGGACAGATCGGTTCGATCATGACCCGCAAGCAGATCGCGGAATCTATTCTTAAGCCCAATGCTTCTATTTCGCAGGGATTTTCAACCGTGCAGGTGGAAACAAAAGATGGAAAATCCGTAGTAGGTTTTGTTACCGGGGAGGCTGCCGACAAAATCGTGTTACGCGATATCACCGGCGCCGTGCATACGGTGAATACCAACAACATTAAAAAACGCGAAGAGCTTAAAACTTCCATTATGCCCCCGGGACTGGCCAACTCTTTATCGTACGAGGAATTTGCTTCGTTGATCACATTTTTGTCGCAGCAGAAGAAATAGGAAGATTATAGATAGATTATATTGTTCAGCAGGGTCAGAGACTACCAGGTTTTTGACCCTGTTGCATTTTATGCAAGGCTATTTATAAACTTCGCTGATCGCCGTCGACAACTCATTCAGCATTTGCGGAACCAACGCAAATGGGTCGTATGGTTTATCACGAACCGACAACGTTTCAACGGGCAGGTAACCATTATATCCACCATCCTTTATTATTTTAACCAGGCGTTGATAATCTGTAGGTACTTCGTTACCTAATCCAAAAACGCTTTCTTTTATTTGCCAGTTAACGGCATATGGAACCACGGCTGCTATATCTTTGTAAGGATCCTCTGTTTTAAAATTGCCTGTATCAACAATTAAACCGACCCATTTAGAATTAACACCGTTTAATACATACATACATTGTTCTGCTGTTTGCAGCATATCGCCATGATTTTGAATACCGATTTTCACCCCATATTTTTCACCAAAACTTGCACATTCCCTGTAGCAATCAATCATCCAACCGGCAACTTCTTTCCATTTGTCTTCATATCCTTTGGGAATCTCACCGGCAAATACCCGTACTACCGGCGCGCCTATTTTAGATGCCGCAACAATCCATTTTTTGGCCAACTCAACACCCGCTTCACGAACCTTTGCATCCGGCGAAGCAAAATCATTTCGTATACCGGTTCCACTTATCGCAACTCCCAATGCAGCAGCCCGTTCTTTAAATTTTTTTAGGTACTCATCAGATGGCACTTCAGGATAAGTAGGAAAAAAATAAGCGGTTGGATCAAGGGCTTTTACTTTTTTTGTGGCACACCAATCCAGCAGGTTAAACAGCGTATATACCTGTTGATTATTGCGAGGGCTTTTAGCAGATAACAGATCACTAAAAGAATAGGCATTCAACGCGGGCACCAAAGGCAACTTACCTTTATCATTTTGAGCCATTGACGTTGAGGTAACTGAGCCCAGCAGCAATATTGTAATGGTAATGAATAATCCCCAAATATTTATCCTGGTTGCTTTGATGAAAAAATTATTCATGCTCCAATTTTTACAGATTATGTAATTACAAAACACGATTGGTTGTAGCCAGGCAAACCCCCACGCTGGAAAAGGAATACCAATATTGTTGATGAAGCCGCACGCAACGCTTACTCACGACACCAACAACGGAATTAAATTAAAATGTAGCTCCATAGGAGCAGCACCTTAAATTGTTTGACCGTATCCAATTATTTTAGAATCGCATTTATCCTTGCCAACTCTTCCCCTGTAAATGAAGCGTTGTTCAGGCAACCGATAGAATCCACCACCTGCTGGGGCTTGCTGGCGCCAATTAACACACTGGTAATGCGTTTGTCTTTCAATATCCACGCGAGTGCCATTTGCGCCAGGTTTTGTCCACGTTCTTCTGCCAATACATTCAACTGGCGAACCTTATTTATTTTTTCGTTTGATAGCTGGTCTTCTTCAATAGCACCATTTCCACGGTGGCTGGCCGCCCTTGAATCTTCGGGAATACCTTTTAAATATTTATTGGTTAGTATACCCTGTGCCAATGGCGAAAAGGGAATACAGCCTACACCATTTTCTTCCAGCACATCTAACAATCCGTCTTCCACCCAGCGCTCAAACATGGAATATTTTGGTTGATGAATGAGGCAGGGTGTGCCCAATTGCTTGAGTATGCCGATGGCTTTGGCTGCTTCATCTGGTTTGTAATTTGATATACCAACATATAATGCTTTTCCCTGGCGAACTATTAAATCAAGCGCTGTCATCGTTTCCTCCAGCGGCGTATCCGGATCGGGACGGTGATGATAAAAGATATCTACGTATTCCAATCCGATTCTCTTCAAACTCTGGTCCAGGCTTGCCACCAAATATTTCTTCGAGCCCCAATCTCCATAAGGACCAGCCCACATGCCATAGCCCGCCTTGCTCGAAATAATCAATTCATCACGAAATG
>DASUFG010000617.1:0-21035 GCA_036274715.1 Agriterribacter sp. | reverse complement strand
GGTGGTGCAAGGTTTTTTGAAAGATTCCTGAGTTCTTCAATTACCCTGTCGATATATTCATTGCACTTTTTCAATAAACTGTCCCTTACATCACTATTCGCAATGGAATGCTCGATATATAATTTTACTACACCCAGCAACTGGTTGACATTATCATGCAATTCTTCCGCCAGCTTCCTTCGTTCACTTTCCTGCGCATCCATCACGGTTCTTGCTAATTGGCGGCGATATATAATTTCTTTGGCGGCGACCTGTTTTTGCAGATGGCGTTGCTCTGTTACATCATGCATGGAAACAATCAGCCTGAAAGGCCTGCCTTCCGTATCCCGTAAAATGGAGAAGCAATCAGTAATGGTTTTATAGGAACCGTCATTACAGGCAAAGCGATATTCATTTTTCATTGTGGTGACATGAGCGAGTTGCAACGTCATGTCCATTTTGGTGAGTATTTTATCCTTGTCATCCGGGTGAATATTGCTTTCCCACCAGGTATACCCCTTCTGCAATTCGGCATCATCGAATCCAAACAAGAGTTTAATATTTGAATTGTAATATAGTTGGCCGGTAAGCATGTTCCAATCCCACAAACCTTCCATTGTGGCCATGCTGAGAATGTTGTATCTCTTTAGACTTTCCTCCAGTTTCTTTTTCTCTTCCCTTGAGTTGGTGACGTTTTCTACCATTAGAACATAATTTAATCCGAGTACTGCATTTTGCACTTCATGGACCGATACGTTGCAAATCAATTTCTCTTCAGTTTTAGTAGTAATGCCTGCAAGATTTTTCATTCGGTTCAGTTTGCCTTGCGTTAATAGCATATCCCAATATTCCAATTCCACGTTGTCTTTGGATTTAATGATAAAGCTGAAATGCTTTTGCATAATTTCCTTCAGGCAATATCCTGTAAGACGGCAAAAGAAAGGATTAGCATAGAGAAACCTTCCATCTCTACTCAATCGTGCGATTCCATACTCAATTTCTTCCAGGATGCCATGTAATTCGGTAGTCCCGAAAGCAAGAACATCCTGATTTTGTTTAAAATATTTATTGTCGCGGCGGATGATAAGATAAACCGCTGCGGCATTGATAATTGCAAAAATTATCCCTTTAAGGCTTTGGAAGAAATGATATAAATCTAAATTATCCCCAAAAACCCGAAGCAGGAGGTAGTCAATAACAATCATCCATGTTAAGGACACTATAAGAAAAATAATTACAATTTTATAGGTGGATATCGTATATTCTTTCATACTTTTTCATTTAATGGCATACAACGCTGCCACAATTCCTTATTAAATTCAAAATAATAGTTTATTTTTTGATTAATACAGACATAAGTTGAATCATCATTCCATGCACCAGGAGACCTTAACAAATGAAGGTAAGATTGATCAGCAAAAACCAATACAACCGGAATTGATTAAAAAGAAGCGGACCCTTCTCAAAACTATAATCAGCCTTGCATTGTATATTGGGGTGTATTATTATTTTTTTCATGATAACGTAAAATGGATACTGCTGTTGACTGGCGTAATTCTTTTACATGAGGCCGGGCATTTTATAGCGATGAAATACTTTGGGTATAAAGATGTAAGAATGTTCTTTGTTCCATTCCTGGGCGCTTTTGTTTCCGGCGAACCCAAAAAGGTATCGCAGCGGCAACGCATTGTAACCTTGCTGGCCGGGCCACTTCCCGGAATGTTGGCTGGAATAGCATTTTACCTGCTATTCCTCAAAACGGGAAAGTTCATCGATTACCAATTGGCATTTATGCTCATTATGCTTAATGCATTCAACCTGCTGCCTGTTACCCCTTTAGATGGCGGACAATTACTGGAAAACCTCGTACTTAAGCTGGGTGGAAGGATCCAAAAGGCATTCTTATTATTATCTGCTGTATTGCTGTTTTACCTCGCTGTGGTAACCCAAAACTATTTTATATTGCTGATTGTATGGCTTATAGTAATACGCTATAGAAGGATAGACGAGATATATAACCTGCGCCATTTACTATTAAAAGATAAGTTGCCGTTACAAAAAGCCTATGATGAACTGAGTGACCATGAATATATGGAGATCAGGAAAAAGATGATAGCTCACATCCGTTTATTTAAAGACTACGAGCCCGACTCAATTTCAAATGATGAAAATGACATTATCATTTACATGAATAAATTATTTGTAGCTCCTGTAATTGACAAACTCAGTCATAAAGAAAAGCTATTTATTATTGTGCTTTGGGTAATTTTGATGATCGTTCCTTTTGTAATTTATAGCAAACATGCTGTCGCTCAAATGTCATTAGTATGATTGCAACTTAAGAAAGTCGTCTACCGTATTTCAACAATTTTAAAAACGCAAATCCATGTTCAGCAACTATGCCTACACAGTAACAGAAAGATTCCTGCGGTATGTGCAGATAGACACGCAATCTGATCCGCATTCAGCATCATTTCCTTCTACCGAAAAACAGAAGAATTTATCCGTTCTGTTGGTTAAGGAATTGAAAGAAATGGGCATAGCCGATGCGGTACTTGATCCAAACGGTTATGTATATGCTACGCTCTTGCCCAATACCAAAAAAGAAGTACCCGTGATTTGTTTCTGTGCGCATGTAGATACTTCGAGCGATTGCCCGGGAGCCAACGTAAAACCCATCATCCACAAAAATTATAATGGAGAGGATATTGTTTTGCCGGATGATAGAAAGCAGGTCATCAATACAGCCGATCATCCTTATCTTATTCAAAAAAAAGGAGAGGATGTCATTACCGCGTCCGGTACCACTTTACTGGGAGCAGATGATAAGGCCGGGGTAGCAGTAATCATGGATATGGTACACTTTTTTACCAGCTATCCCCACATAAAGCATGGTACGATTAAAATACTATTTACCCCCGACGAGGAAATTGGCAGGGGGGTAGATAAAGTTGACCTGCAAAAGCTGGGCGCAGACTTTGGTTATACATTAGATGGAGGGGAACGTGGCCAATTTGAGGATGAAACATTTTCTGCAGATGGCGCTACCGTAACTTTCACCGGCGTAAGCGCGCATCCCGGCTATGCAAAAAATAAAATGGTGAATGCATTAAAAGTAGCAGCTTCGTTCCTTGAATCATTACCAGTGGATCAACTTTCACCGGAAACTACAGAAGGAAGGGAAGGGTTTATTCATCCCGTACACATACATGGAATTGCGGAAAAGGTAACCGTTCAATTTATAGTAAGGGATTTCATTACTGGCAAATTATACGAGTATGAAACCTTACTGAAGGAAAAAGTAAATAAAACCCTCAAAAAATTTCCTGGCGCTACAGCAGAAGTTGAAATTAAAGAACAGTATCGCAATATGAAGGAGGTGCTGAATAATCATCCACAGGTTAGCGCTTATGCCGT
This sequence comes from Agriterribacter sp., assembly GCA_036274715.1. Lineage (GTDB taxonomy): Bacteria > Bacteroidota > Bacteroidia > Chitinophagales > Chitinophagaceae > Agriterribacter. The sequence goes on along the minus strand of DASUFG010000617.1, from coordinate 17,639 downwards.
GGAAGCGATTGAAAGGGCTGGAATAAAGCCGGTACTAAGCAGCGCAAGAGGCGGTACTGATGGTTCCCGCCTTTCGTTCATGGGTTTACCTTGCCCTAACATTTTTACCGGAGAAATGGCCTTTCATGGCAAACACGAATACGTAACAGTACAGGATATGCAAAAAAGTGTGGAAACGATTGTGCATCTTGCGTGTATATGGGAGGAAAGGAGCGATGAATAGCCTGTGAAATCAGATCCTCTGCTTTATACCCTGGATCAACCTTTTTCTGCCTCCATATAACTTTCAACGGGCTCACAGGTACAAACGAGGTTTCTGTCGCCATAAGTGTTATTGATCCTTGAAACGCTTGGCCAAAATTTGTTATCGGAGATATAAGAAAGCGGGAATGCGGCATCCTGCCTGCTGTAGGAATGATTCCATTCATCTGCGCAAATCACCTGCATGGTATGCGGCGCGTTTTTCAGCGGATTATCCGTTTTATCAAACTTGCCCTCCTCAATAGCTTTAATTTCATAATAAATATTGATCATAGCATCGCAAAATCGATCCAGTTCCCCTTTATCTTCACTCTCAGTAGGTTCAATCATAATCGTTCCCGGAACAGGGAAGCTCATAGTTGGTGCATGAAATCCATAATCCATTAGCCGTTTTGCCACATCCTCCGCTTCGATTCCTGAAGCGGCTTTAAATGGCCGAATATCTACGATAAATTCGTGTGCACAGGTTCCATTGGCTCCCAGGTAAAGTACTTCAAAATATTTTTCCAACCTTGCCCTCATGTAGTTCGCGTTGAGTATAGCATACTCAGTTGCCATTTTAACGCCTTCGGCACCGAGCAGCCTGATGTAGGCATAACTGATCAGCAGGATAGATGCCGAGCCGTATGGCGCGGCGCTTACTGCTCCATGAGAATTGATAAATGGAGAATTGTTTACTTTGACCATTTGCCCGTTGTCGGTGGAGATATGTGATGGGATAAAGGGTGCCAGATGTTCTTTGACACAAATAGGACCCATGCCTGGTCCGCCGCCGCCATGGGGAATAGAAAAAGTTTTGTGTAAATTAAGATGACATACGTCGGCGCCTATGCTTCCAGGGGAGGTTAAGCCGCTTTGCGCGTTCATGTTGGCTCCATCCATGTATACCTGTCCGCCATTGTCGTGAATGATGCTGCACATTTCTCTAATGCCCTCTTCAAATACCCCATGGGTAGAAGGGTAGGTTACCATTAAGGCGGCGAGAGTGTCTTTGTATAGCTCCGCTTTGGCTTTTAAATCGGCTACATCAATATGTCCTTCATCATCACTCTTCACTACAACTACTTTCATGCCTGCTAAAACCGCTGAAGCCGGGTTGGTGCCGTGTGCCGAAATGGGAATAAGTACAACATTGCGCTTATCACTTCCATTTGCCTTGTGATACCTGCTGATGGCGAGCAATCCAGCATATTCGCCCTGCGCCCCGCTGTTGGGTTGCAGGCTGCAAACATCGAAACCCGTGATGGTGCATAGGTATTGGCTTAAAGCATCAATAATATAGGCATATCCTTTTGCCTGGCAGGATGGCGCAAAAGGATGGATATGGGCAAATTCGGGCCAACTAACGGGCATCATTTCTGTAGCCGCATTCAGTTTCATGGTGCAGCTGCCTAAGGAAATCATTGAGGTTATGAGGGACAAATCTTTATTTTCGAGATACCTGATGTAACGCATCATTTCACTTTCGCTGTGGTGCGTATTAAATACGGCGTGTGTGAGGTATGCAGTATTTCGGCTGGCATGTTCCGGAATATTGTCGAGTATGTCTTCTTCATTAAAGGTAAGTGACACGCCACTATGCCCCGAAACTTCTGCAAAAATATACAGTATATCCAATACGTCTTTTTGCGAAGTGGTTTCATCAATTGCGATACCCACATGCTTTTCGTCAAAATACCTGAAATTTACCTCATGCGCTTCAGCTACAGCTTTTACTTTTGAGGCATTGCTAACCTGTACCTTAAGGGTGTCAAAATAATCATTATTTATATTGATGTATCCCAATTCGTTCAAGCCATCAGATAATGTTTTTGCTAAAACGGTTATCCTGGTGGCTATTTCTTTCAATTTTTCCGGCCCATGATATACGGCGTACATCGCAGCCATATTAGCCAACAGCGCCTGTGCAGTACAAATATTAGAAGTGGCTTTTTCCCGTTTAATGTGCTGTTCCCTCGTTTGCAAAGCCATCCTCAGCGCACGATTACCGCGGGCATCAATACTTACCCCAATAATGCGGCCTGGCACACCTCTTTTAAAGTCTTCTTTGGTTGCAAAAAAAGCGGCATGCGGTCCGCCATATCCAATGGGCACACCAAACCTTTGGGCAGATCCTATGGCCACATCGGCTCCCAATTCACCGGGAGGAGTAAGCAGAGTAAGCGCCAGCAGGTCGGTAGCCATTACCACGTAACCATTAACAGCATGTACATCCTTTATAAAGCTGGTGTAATCATTGATGGAGCCGTTGTTATCGGGGTACTGTATGATTCCGCCGAAGTAACTTTCATCAAGCGACACGTTTTTGTATTCACCAAAAACCAATTCTATTCCTATGGGTTCGGCGCGGGTAATCAATACATCGATAGTTTGCGGAAAAACAGCAAAGTCGACAAAAAATTTAGGTTTTTGAGGTGTGCCTGATTTATTTACATGATGAAACAACATTGCCATAGCCTCGGAAGCCGCAGTGGCTTCATCTAAAAGGGAGGCGTTGGCAAATGGCAATGCCGTGAGATCCGCTACCAAAGTTTGAAAATTAAGCAGGCTCTCAAGCCTGCCCTGTGAAATTTCAGCCTGGTAGGGGGTATATTGAGTATACCATCCCGGGTTTTCAAAAATATTTCTCAAGATAACAGACGGTGTAATGGTTCCGTAGTAGCCTTGTCCTATATAGGTTTTGAAAACCTTATTTTGCTGAGCTATTTTTTTCAGTTCCTGCAGGTATTCATATTCATTTTGTGGAGCCGGTAGTTCAAGAGGCTCCCTTGATTGAATAGATGCCGGAATCGTCTTATCAATTAGTTGGTCCAGGGAAGAAAGCCCAATTGTTTTCAACATTTGCCTGCTCTCCGTTTCATTAGGTCCTATATGACGCGAACGAAATTCATCGGTTTGTAAATCAAATACATTCATAAATATGAACTTGCTCTTATTGTAAAAAGATGCGCAAATTTAGGATGAAAGGAGCACACGAAAAGCAGGTTGTGAAAAGACCGCAAACGATTGTGGATAAGCCAGGGTCAGGAATTGGTCTTATCTTTACTCCTATACAAGGTAACCGGTCTGGTTTGCAGATGAATAGCAGCTAATTCATCCTTAACCGCACTTTCAGAAGCACTTTCTTCCGCCTTTAATTCCTCGCTCGTAAGCCTGCTTCCATCGTGGCTCCAGCCGGGAGGGCCAAAAATATAACCCAGCTTTTGTTTCCAGGTAATATCTTTCCTTTTCAAGTCGCTCGCAATAGCCTTCCATTCGTGAAATACTATATTAACCGGCGACTTCTTCTTGAGTGGCTGGGTTAATCCATATTTGAGCGGTTGGTAAGTATCTTCCGGCAATTCGGGTTGAAAAGTGCCGAACACCTTATCCCAAATGATTAAAAACATCCCCATATTTCGGTCTAAATATGTTGGATTTGAGGCATGGTGAACGCGGTGGTGGGAGGGGGTAACTAAAATTTTTTCGAGCCATCCCATCTTTTTTACGAGTTCGGTATGTACAAAAATACCCCAGATTTGTGTGGCTGAGTACATAAATAAAATGTCCAAAGGCTTAAAACCCAAAAAAGCCAAAGGGATAAAGTAAAAAAAGCGGTATAAGGGTTGAAACACTGAAGACCGGAATCCCACAGTAAAATTCATGTATTCCGATGAATGATGGGTAACATGCACGGCCCAAAAAAGCCTTACTTCGTGATCGAAACGGTGCAGCCAGTAATATAAAAAATCTTCCATCAGTAGCAACAATATCCAATACACCATCACATTGCTGACTGAAAGTATTTGACGATCAAAGCAGTAATCCAATATCATTATGTATATACCCCGAAATAATAGGTCTATTCCGCTGTTAAGCAGCATCAGGTAAATATTGCTTGCGGTGTTTTTCCAGCTATATGCTTTTTTATAGCGGTAATTGCTCATTAATATTTCTGCGCCTATGACCACCATGTACAATGGTGTGCTGATCAATATAAGCAGGTATTCGGGTAACGATTCCATTGTTGGTTATGAGCCGCAAATGTAACCAATACGCGGTTAATCTAACGTATCTTGCACCGTATTTTACAACTTTTAACCATTCGGAAAAATATTTACGATCAATAATGGAGGAATCCCAAAAAGAAAATTCGGTTTTTAAGTCAGGCAAATGGAAAGATGAGCAGTGGCAAAAAAAAGCGGCTGCGCAGTATAAAACCTATGCCCGTTTTTTACAAAAACCCGATCGGAAAAAAGTACTGAAGCGCTTACCTGAGTTACACGAAGAAGCATTTGCTTCCATCGATTGCCTGAACTGCGGCGCTTGTTGTAAAAATTATTCTCCCCGGTTTAAAACCCCCGACATAAAACGCATCAGTAAATACCTTAAAGTGAAAGAAGGTATTTTTATTGAGAGATATCTGCGACTGGACGAAGACGGTGATTATGTGGTAAAACAAACTCCCTGTCCTTTTTTAGGAGACGATAACCGGTGTAGTATTTATGAAGTGCGTCCATCCGATTGCGAACGGTTTCCCTATACCGATGAGGATGTATTAATCAACCGTGCACGCATCACTTTAAAGAATTCTACTTTTTGCCCTGCCGTTTTTTTCGTGCTGGAAAAGCTTTTAGAAACAAAATAGTTATTTTTGTGTAACACAGTCCAAGCCATGGTTTTAGCTCATACCATAAAGAAGAAAAAAAAGGGGATATATGGGGCATTTACCAAAGTTAATTGCAGATTTAGCGCTGATCCTGGTTGCCGGAGCAATTACGACCTTGCTTTTTCGGCGTTTAAAACAGCCCCTGGTACTCGGTTACATCATTGCAGGGTTTCTGGTGGGTCCACACGTATCTATTGTACCCACTGTTATTGACGAGGAAAATGTAAAAACACTCGCGGAAATAGGCGTTATATTTCTGTTATTCAGCCTCGGTTTGGAATTCAGCTTTAAAAAACTATTGCGTGTGGGAGGTGCCGCCTCCATTACCGCCATCGTAGAGATTGTGATTACACTTTTCCTGGGTTATATGGTTGGACGATGGATGGGATGGTCTTTCATGGACAGCGTTTTTTTAGGAGGGTTACTGGCAAGTTCTTCCACCACTATTATCATCCGCGCATTTGATGAATTGGGTGTAAAGAGAAAGCAATTTGCCGGCGTTGTTTTTGGGGTATTAATTGTTGAAGATATTGTGGTAATCCTGCTAATGGTGTTACTGTCGACGATGGCTGTGAGCCATCAGTTTGATGGAACCGAAGTGATAGGATCTTCCTTAAAGCTTCTTTTTTTCCTGGCGATATGGTTTTTAGCAGGTATTTTTTTACTCCCTACTTTTTTACGAAAGGCGAAAAAATTGCTGGACGAGGAAACTTTGCTCATTCTTTCCCTTGGTTTGTGTTTGGGAATGGTGGTACTGGCGACACAAATCGGTTTTTCTGCGGAATTGGGCGCATTTGTGATGGGCTCGATACTAGCCGAAACCACATCAGCCGAAAAAATTGAACATCTGCTAAAACCGGTGAAGAATTTGTTTGGCTCAATTTTCTTCGTTTCGGTAGGCATGTTAATTGACCCCGCAGCAATGGTTGAATACCGTTGGCCTATTTTATGGGTTACCATGCTAACGATAATTGGAAAAATGCTGAGTACTACACTGGGTGCCCTAATATCCGGGCAGTCATTAAAACAATCCATTCAAGTGGGCATGAGCATGGCTCAGATAGGCGAGTTCGCCTTCATTGTAGCCGCACTCGGAGTAACACTGGGCGTTACGAGCGATTTTTTGTTCCCGGTTGCCGTAGGTGCTTCCGCCATTACCACATTTACCACCCCTTATTTCATTAGAATTTCTGAATCTTTTTATCAATTTATCAGCGGTCTTCTTCCTTCCAGGTTATTGAATGCATTGAACCGCTACTCGGCCGGGGCTCAAAAAATACAGGCTGAAAGTGAATGGAAAATTGTCCTTAAATCGTATGGAATCATTGTGCTGACCAATGCAATCATAGTTTTTGCACTGATCCTGCTTTCTTTTAATTTTTTACTCCCATTTTTAAGCGAAAAGATTACTACGCCCCAATTAAGTAAAACATTGGTATTAGTACTAACCTTTGCCGTTTGTATTCCCTTTTTATGGGCTATGATAGCCAGAAAACCCAATAACTCAGCTTATACTACCTTATGGTTAGACAAAAAATATAACCACGGCCCCCTGGTGGTTTTGGAGGTAGTAAGGGTTTTGCTGGCAATTGTATTTCTTGGATTCATGGTTGAACGGTTGTATTCCGGAACAATCGCTTTTTTGGTAGTGATTCCGGTAACCGTAATTGTGTTATTCGTCTTCTCAAAGAGGATACAGCATTTTTATAACCGAATTCATCGTAGGTTTATTGATAATCTCAATGAAAGGGACAGAGAGGCTTCTGGTGTGAATGGAAACCCAAACTCTTCGCTGTCTCCCTGGGATGCGCATCTTGCCGACTTTGAGGTAATGCAGAATGCTGCTTTTATCGGGATCCCCCTTCATACACTTGCCTGGAGGGAGCAGTATGGAATTAATATTGCTTTTATAAAACGCGGAGAAAAAATGATTTATGCCCCCGGAGCCTGGGAAAAACTGTATCCTTACGATAACCTTGGAATTATTGGAACAGATCAGCAGTTGCAACAGTTTAAACCCGTTATGGATATTTCGGAAGAAGCGGATACGGGTGCCAGTGGTAAGGACGATATCGCATTACAAAAAATAGTAGTAGACGAACATACGCTGCTCAAAGGACAAACCATACGCCAGTCGGGCATTCGTGAAAAAACAAGCGGGCTGGTGGTGGGCATTGAGCGAAATGATGAACGGATTCTAAATCCCGACTCCCATACTGTTTTGCAATGGGGCGATATTATATGGATAGTTGGTGACCGGAAAAAGATTCAGGAGCTTGTAATAGAATAGTAAGTCTACGCGCAGCGAAACCCCGGGTTTAATACTGCAGCTTTCTTAATTCTGGTCCCTTGAACCACGTTGCAGCGGCTACCAACAATGTCATGCATCCTCCAAAAACCACGGAGGGAACCACGCCCATCATTTTTGCCGTTAACCCGCTTTCAAATTGCCCTAACTCATTACTTGAATTAATAAACATCGAATTAACGCTCATCACCCTCCCTTTCATTTCATCTGGCGTGCGTAGCTGCATAATGGTACCACGTATTACTACACTCACGCCGTCTAAAACGCCACTCAGCATCAACGCAAAAAAAGAAAGCAGGTACCATTTAGAAAAGGCGAAAATAATGATGCAAATACCAAATCCACAAACTGCTATGATCAGCCGCTGTCCCTGCTTGTGCTTCATCGGAAAAAAAGCCAGCAGCAATACGCTGCATATCGCTCCTATATCTGCAGCCCCATTTAAAATACCAAACCCTTCAGGCCCAATTTTCAAAATATCGCTGGCATACACCGGCACCATCGCCACAGCTCCACCAAAGAAAACAGCAAACATATCCAGTGACATGGCACCCAGCAAATCCTTGGTTTTAAAAACAAATTTCAGTCCTTCTTTAACACTATCCCATGTCTTTTTTTCATTATTTTTTATTAAGGGATGTCTTTTTTTAATCCGCACAAGGCTGATCAATGCCGCCAATATACCGGAGCATATGCACAACAGGGTTCCGCCGTTTCCCAACAGGGCAATGCAAAATCCACCCAATGCATGGCCCATAACAGAAGCGGTAAGCCATGCCCCCTGGTTCCATGTAATGGCATTTTGCAAGATATGACGTGGAACGATTAATGCCAGCAACACATTAAAAGCCGGACCCGCAAAAGCGCGGATAATGCCGGTACAAAATATTACTGTATAAATGCAAATTGCAATTCGATGGTTGGTTAAATGTTCTTTTGCATAGTTTGTTGAAAAGAAAAATAATAAAAGTGCTGCGCACATATACAGTGCAACGCCAATCAGCAGCAATCTTCTTTTCTCGCTAATGTCAATAACGTGACCTGCATACAACGCTAATGTGAGGGCGGGAATAACTTCAGACAAACCAATAAGGCCAATGGCAAAAGGCTCGTTGGTTAGCTGGTATATCCACCAGCCTACAAGCGTACTCATCATCCGTAATGATAGTATAAATAAAAAACGCCCGGTCATCAAACTCCTGAACTCCGGTATTTGAATGGCTTCAAACGGCGCTCCTTTCTTAAAATAAGTTGGAAGATTCATTGTTCAGATTTTCAGGGTAAGGACAAATAATGCTGCCCCAGTTCGTAATCCTTATCCAAGGCATCAATAATCACCTTTAAATGACTCTCTTTACCTAAAAAATCCGCCTTATTCGTATCTACAAACAAAGTTTTGACATTGTGCTGTTTAATATAGCGGGTGTAGGTTTCCTGAATAGTAAAGAGGTACTCATCGGAAATATTTTGCTCATAACTGCGTCCTCTTTTGCGGATATTTTTTTGTAGGGTGCTCACTGGTGTATGCAGGTAAATCAACAAGTCGGGCTGAATAATTTGGGGTTGGATGATGTCAAACAAGCGCTGATACAACAGAAATTCCTCATCCGGCAAATTTACTTTTGCAAAAAGAAGGCATTTAGTAAAAAGGTAGTCCGATATGGTTACATTCTGAAAAAGATCCTTGGTATGTACCAGGTCCTTAAATTGCTTATACCGTTCCGCCATAAAAAATAATTCCATTGGAAACGCATTTTGCGTTGGGTTTTCATAAAATTTTGCGAGGAATGGATTGTCGGCAAACTGTTCAAGAATCAACCTTGCGTTAAAATGTCTTGACAACAGGTGGGCAAGTGTGGTTTTCCCTGCACCGATATTGCCTTCAATGGTAATGAAATGATATTTCATAAAGAAAGCCAAACTTAAACAACCCTTTCTAAATAAACTTGAAAGTGTTATACACTAATTTTCCAGCTTTTTAACGTCCAGTGAGTCGGGGCATGCTTGCAGCAACTGGTCAATACTTTTGTGCAATGCAGGATGCACGAGGGCTGGAGCGATTTCCTGAAGTGGTGCCAGGGCAAAACGCCTGTTTACGAGCTCGGGGTGAGGAATTTTGAGCTCAGGGATATCTACCACTGCATTATTATACATTAAAATGTCGATATCAATAATACGGGGACCATATTTCTCAAGCCGGTGGCGTCCCATCTGCTTTTCAATGTTTAATATCGAGTGCAATAGCTCCAGTTCAGATAAACCTGTGATAACGGTCAGCGCCTGGTTAAAAAAAGAAGGTTGATCGGGCTTACCCCAGGCAGCTGTTTCATACAAATGAGACAATTGTGTTACTTCTCCAATTTGTTCCAGGATAGCATTTACCGCCTCCCGGAGGTTTTTTTTCCGATCTCCGATATTACCGCCTATCAGTAAATACGCTTTATTCATGAAATAGTATGTAATTTCCGGCTTCAAATATCTCTATTTTTATCAGATTAAAATTCTAATGCGTGAGGAGTTTCTTAAAGTTTTTCCTGGCTGCCTTTACTGCACTCGTTGTTTTTAGCCTTGTTGGATTTTTGATTTTGCTTGCCATCGCAGGAGGTTTAGCCAGCAGCGAAAAAATAACCATAACTTCAAAATCAGTTTTAGTAATTGATCTTTCGAAGGGTTTTAGCGACAAGAAACCCGACAACACGATTGCCAGGCTGAGCGGTGATCACGATATTTTTTCTACATCTTTATATGATGCCATTCGTCTTATTCAGTACGCCAAAAAAGATTCAGCCATCAAAGGCATATACCTTAAATGCAATGGAAACGCAAACGGATTTGCGGCAAGTGAGGAAATACGGAATGCGCTGCTCGATTTCAAGGGGAGCAACAAGTTCATTATTGCCTATGGTGATGTGATTTCCCAAAAAGCCTATTTTGTGGGGAGTACTGCTGATAAAATTTATTGTAACCCAAAAGGAGTATTAGAATGGAAAGGATTTGCTTCCCAGCTTTTTTTTATGAAAAACACTTTAAAAAAGCTTGAAATCGAACCACAGATATTTTACGCCGGTAAATTTAAAAGTGCTACAGAACCGCTTCGGGAGGAAAAGATGACGGATGCCAACCGGCTCCAAACAACCGTTTGGTTGGGAGATTTATATAACCATTTTCTACTGTCTACTGCAAGCAAAAGAAATATTGACACGGCTACGCTTCACCGATACGCGAATGATTTTATGATAAAAACACCAGCTGATGGGTTAAAATATAAACTATTGGACGGTTTAAAATATGACGATGAAGTGAAAGACGAGATCAGGGAAAAATTAGAGATTGCCGTCGATGACAAAATTGAATTTGTTCCATTAGGCAGCTATGGCGAGGCAGTAAACATTGGAAAATACAGCTCAGATAGAATCGCTGTTATATATGCCGAAGGTGATATTGTATACGGCAAAGGTGGTCAGCAGCAGGTAGGATCGGATGAGTACAGGAATCTTATTAGCAAGGCAACAAAAGATAAAAATATCAAGGCCATTGTGTTAAGAATTAATTCACCGGGTGGTAGTGCCCTGGCTAGTGAAATCATTTGGCGCGAAACTGCGCTTGCCCGCAAGGCAGGCAAACCATTTGTTGTTTCCATGGGCGATGTAGCCGCTTCAGGGGGTTATTATATTGCTTGTGCAGCCGATAGTATATTTGCGCAACCCAATACCATTACCGGTTCTATTGGAGTTTTTGGCATTGTCCCCAATATGCAGGGTTTTTTCAAAAATAAATTAGGTGTTACGTTCGACGGAGTAAAAACAGCGCCTCATGCTGATATAGAAACAATTTCCAGGCCATTGAATGAAAGCGAAAGACGGATTATCCAGAGTGAAATAGACACCATTTACTACGATTTCAAAACACGGGTATCCGACGGAAGAAAAAAGGATATGTTATATGTTGATAGTATTGCCCAGGGAAGAGTATGGACAGGCATCCGTGCCAAAGAAGTAGGATTGGTGGATCGCATTGGCGGGTTGGATGATGCCATCGCATGCGCAGCAAGAATGGCTAACTTAACCGAATACGGGGTAAGAGAGTACCCTGAACCTGTGTCTCTTTGGGACATGCTAAAAAACAATTATGAAAAAACAATAAAGATGGAAGCAATAAGAGAGGAATTGAGTTTGGATGAATACCAGTTATACAAAAAACTAAAAACGATCAAAGCGATGACCGGGACCAGCCAGGCAAGAATGCCCTTCGAACTTATTGTAGACTAACTATTCAAAAGATAGCAAATCCGTTACCTTTGGCCGGGCAAATTATTATTGCATGTCAAAATCCTATAGCCAGTTTAAAGCCATGTTAGCCATCGCCAGGGCTGGCCTCATCGCTATATTCAGAAGCCCGTCGGCAGTTGCCTTCAGTTTTGCCTTCCCCTTGATATTTATCCTCGTCTTCGGCTTTCTTGGTAGCGGCGCCAAAGTTTCGCTCCGTGCAGCTTTCGCTCCGGACACTGACACTACCAACTATTTGTATGGGATTATCAAAAAAATACCCGGCATCCGGATTATTGAAAAGCCGGTGGCCGAAGTAAATGAAGACCTGGAAAAAGGAAGACTAACGGCGGTTATCTCAATCCGAAAAAACGAGAATTCATCGCCCGCCTATTTCATTAACCTCAAAAGTTCAGAAGCAGTTAACCCCCAAAACCTGCAAGTGCTGCGCTCCATCCTGGAATCAATTATCAAAAATATAGATCACCAAAAGTATCCTGATGCACCTACTATCGCCACGATCAATAACCATGTTGAAAAAATTCCGGGAAGAACTTATCGTACAATCGATTTCATATTACCAGGTCAATTGGGGTTTTCCTTATTAAGTGCCGGTGTATTTGGTGTAGCCTTTTTATTTTTCAATTTGAGACAAACGCTTGTACTCAAGCGATTTTTTGCCACCCCGATAAGCCGCACATTTATAGTTTTGGGAGAAGGACTGAGTCGCGTAATCTTTCAACTGATCACGGCAATTGTTATCCTGCTTGTTGGCCGATTCTTTTTTCATTTTACATTGATTCATGGATGGGTAACATTTATCGAATTACTGGTACTGAGTTTTGTTGGGTTGGTTGTTTTTATGGCTTTTGGTTTTGTGGTGAGCGGTGTGGCAAAAAACGAAAGCACTATTCCGCCACTGGCCAATATTGTTACACTACCCCAGTTTTTGCTGGCAGGTACATTTTTCCCTATTGATAACTTTCCGGATTGGTTGCAACCGTTTTGTAAAATACTTCCGCTAACACATTTAAATGACGCCATGCGCAATGTGGCATTTGAAGGAGCACATTTAATAGATTGTGGTAAACAGTTGGGTATCCTTTCCATGTGGGCATTGGTAGGCTATGCACTGGCGGTAAAAGTATTTAAGTGGGAATAGGTTAGCCCACCCATGCACCAGGCATTAAAATCCGGTTGGCTTCGATACCCAGTGCCTGGATACAATGATTAGATTTCAACCTTTAAATAACAACATGCGGTTATTAAAACAGATAGTGTTCAGCCTTGTTGCATTTAGTTTAATATTATTATTCATTTCATTGCTGTTGCCTTCCAGGATCAGGGTTTCCAAATCCATTTTGACACATGTTTCAAAAGAACGCGTAATGAGTTCTTTATTGAATGTAGATGATTGGAAAAACTGGAATCCAATATTGCAGGATAGCAACATTGCATATGAAATATTATCGCCAACTGAAGTTCGCTGGAAAGCCGAAAACGGGATATCCAATTCCATAACATTAAAACAATATGCCGAGGATAGTGTGATGGCTTATATTGTGTCGGACGATAAACAGGTTTTTTCAAGTGGATTTACGGTTGTTTCAAATAACCAGGACACCTCGCTTACTAAAGTGGAGTGGTGGATCGATGAAAATATAAAGTGGTATCCCTGGGAAAAATTTTATGGCTTATTTTCTGAAAGCTTCAGGGAAACCTATATGGAGAATAACCTGAAACTGTTTAAACTCCATATTGAAGACAAATTCATTCCTGTTGTTGGCAAACCCCATTAAAAGCGCTGCGCATAGATGAATTATAACTTGTAATATTGCAGTAAGGCTAACGAATGCTGAGTAACAATGCTTCCTGAAACACTCATATTAGGGTTGATTCTTTTCCAGGTATTTTTCTCGCTGGCACAATGGTATTTCTTCAGAAGAACCGAATACATTTACTATGCCGCATACGCCATTACAATAGGTTTATATTTCTTTATTAAATACAGGGCTGATGTAAACAGTCTTTTACATGTTGAAGGAGTACAGATTTACGAACTCTTTCTCGACAGGAGCGTAGTTTTTATTGCCTTTTATTTTTATATTGAATTCGGAAAGGCATTTGTAAATATGAACAATACATTACCCCGCCTTAATAAAGTGGTTACCGGTGTGGGCTATGGCATACTCGCTTTCGCATTGACTAATTTTATTTTTACCGGTCTCACACATGACGCCCTTTTTCAGGCTATTGTTTACGATATTGTAGCTATCTCATTGGCTCTTTTTGGCATATGTATATTGTATGTCCTTATTAAAAGAAACACCATCCTTGATCGATTTTTGGTTTTGGGAAGTTCGATGGTAATTATAGGCGCTTTGTTGTTCGTTATTATAAGAATAGTGAAGCCTTCCTGGAGCAATCAAAATACTATCATCTACTTCCAGGTTGGCGTGATCCTCGAATTGATTTTTTTGAATACCGGGTTGCTATATAAATCAAAATTCACGCAGGATAAAGTATTGGCATCGAATAAGGAAAAACTAAAAAAACTGGAAGAAAACGAGAAGGAATTAATAAGCCTGCAAACGATGCGTCACGAAATATCGAATGAACTTCAGATGGAACTGGGTGAAGGTTTTTCCGGCATTAAACTAATGACCGAGATGTTGAAGCAACGGATGGGCAATGAATATTCCCGGGAACTGGAGCGTATTTCGGAAAACTCGGAAAACCTGGTTCAATCAATGAATGAAATTGTTTGGTCGCTGAATCAATCCAATGATGACTTGCCAGCTATGTTGGCCTATATCCGCGAATATGCTGTAAATTTTTTGGACCAGGTACACATTATATGTAATGTGCGATTGCCCGAACCGATAGTAAACCTGAGAATATCCGGTATGGTAAGGAGACATATATTTCTTATGATAAAAGAAGCCCTGAATAATATCATAAAACACGCCAATACTAAACATGTAGATATAGGATTTTCGATTGCCGAGGATTTTACTATTGTTATCTCGGATCATGGAAAAGGCATTCCGGAGAGCATCTTGCATCGCTCTTCCGGTAACGGATTGAACAATATGCGGATGCGTGCAGCATTACTGCACGGTGAAATGCAAATCAGTATTTGTTCCGGAACCACTATACGTTTCACTATCCCGTTGACGACGCTTTACACTACCAGCAATTTTAAAGACGGGTAGCCTTAAAATGCTCTTCTGAAACAGCTTAACAAACAGACTTGCTAAGGAAAGAAAATCGGCTAATTTTATCAATACCTGCGGAGAGACTTTGAGCCCGCAGGACTACAAGGAATGGAATGAAAATGACAACTGGTCAAAACCATTTATGATTTGATGCGGCAAACGAAAAGAATTTGCTTTCGTTTGAAAACTGTGTATCAAAAATTGACTTTAATATAGTGAATGAATTGTGATCAGTCCCTTCTCTTCTGTGGCCTGTTTTGTGCATACACCTCTTTGCTCACTGAAACTGTTGTTTTCTCTTTTACTTTAAAAACTGCCGTACATTTATGGTTTTTCCATAGCCTCAAAACTATTCAAATGGCACTAAAAGGAATTATCGCAACCGGACTACTGGCTGCCCTGCTTTCTTCCTCCTTAAGAGCACAGCAGGTTAATACCGCGGGAAAAGATGATGAATGGACGTCGTATGGGCGCGATGCAGGCGGGAGCCGTTATTCGCCCTTGCATCAGATTAATACAGGGAATATCGCAGCACTTAAACCGGCATGGACCTACCAAACCGGCGAATTAAAGGTGTATGATGGAACGAAGGCAAAGGAAAAAGCTGCTTTTGAGGCCACACCCATTATGGTTGATCGAACAATTTTCTTAAGCACTCCGTCCTGTAGGGTGATAGCGATAGACCCTTCAACCGGGGTTCAAAAATGGATATTTGACCCAAAAATCAATCTTAAAAATGATTTTTCGGAAATCACTTCGCGCGGCGTTTCGGTATGGCCTACCCATGATCACCCGGATTATAAATCAACTGCTAAAAAGATTTTTATCGCCACCATTGACGGTCGACTCATAGCATTGAATGCTAAAACAGGTACGCCCGTTCTGTCTTTTGGAAATGATGGCACGGTTAATTTAAGGGAAGGATTTGGCAATGAGTTGAGTGTAACTTCTCCGCCTTGTGTTATTGGGAACCTGGTGGTAGTAGGATCTTCCATGGGCGACAATCAGCGTTTTGATTATCCACGTGGCACGGTAAGGGCCTATGATGTCATTTCTGGCAACCTCCGCTGGAGTTGGGATCCCATTCCTACAGATTCTACAGATGAAGCATGGAAAACCTGGAAAGGACAAAAAGCCCATCAAACGGGCGCAGCAAATGCCTGGGCTGTAATTTCGTGCGACGCTGCCCGTGACCTTGTTTTTATCCCTACCAGTAGCCCCAGTCCCGATTTTTACGGGGGTGAACGTTTAGGTCAAAATTTATATGGCAACGCTATTGTTGCTCTTCGTGCTTCCACAGGAAAAATGGTTTGGTTTTTCCAGGTAGTGCATCATGATTTGTGGGATTACGATATTGCAGCCCAACCGGTACTCATGGATGTAAATAGAAATGGAAAGAAAATTCCTGCAGTTGCAGTGGGTACTAAAATGGGACATATTTTTATCTTAAACCGTGAAACGGGAGAGTCACTGTTTCCGGTTGAAGAAAGAGCCGTGCCACCGTCCACAATCGAAGGGGAGGAAGCAAATGCAACGCAGCCTTTTCCTATATTTCCAGCTCCTTTAGGTCTACAAAATATTACTCCCGAAGATGCATGGGGAATAACACCAGAAGATAAAAAAGAAGCGGAAAAAAAGATAGCAGAATACCTCAATAACGGGCCCTTTACACCGCCAAGTTACCAGGGCACTATTATGGCGCCGGGAAATGTAGGTGGCATTCATTGGGGCGGTATGTGTTTTGATCCGGAACAGGGATTGCTGATAACAAATATTAACCGGGTGCCAGCACTTATCCGAATGTTACCCAGGGAGAAACTGGCCCGGTTAGAACAGGAAGATGAAACGCTTTTACGCGCAGAAACAGGCAGGCAAGCCGGAACCCCCTATGTGATGAAGCGCAGTTACCTGTTTAAAGTCATCGATGGCAATATGATGATGCTCACTTCGCCGCCTTGGGGTACGCTACTTTCTATTGATGTGAATTCGGGTGCAAAAAAATGGGAAGTCCCGCTTGGATATATGCTTGACCCCGGAAAATATCCTGGAGCAGAAAAATGGGGTTCCGTTAATTTTGGTGGCGCTATTGTTACTGCCGGCAACCTCCTTTTTGTGGCAGCCACCATGGACAATCATCTAAGAGCTTTCAATACAAAAACAGGTGCACTATTGTGGGAATATTT
This sequence comes from Agriterribacter sp., assembly GCA_036274715.1. Classification (GTDB taxonomy): domain Bacteria; phylum Bacteroidota; class Bacteroidia; order Chitinophagales; family Chitinophagaceae; genus Agriterribacter. The sequence goes on along the minus strand of DASUFG010000617.1, from coordinate 756 downwards.
GCTTCCCGCCAGTGCCCAGGCGACACCCATGAGTTATGAAATGGATGGCAAACAATACGTCGTGATAGCAGCCGGGGGACACGGAAAACTGGGTAGTCAACAAGGCGATTATGTGATGGCTTTCTCGTTACCGTAACCACAGTACCACTTTTTTATCAAGAGCCTATCATTCCACTTTCCACTGTTTAAGAAATCCCTTAGGCGGAAAAAAATAATATAAAAACGTTGATAATATTTTACTGGTTACCACGTTTTTACAATGAAATTCATTATCCTCAGTGCTTTTAAAATTAGAACTAAATTTTAAACCGTTATGCACCGCATTTCGGTTAACACTGCGAAAAACACAACCATGAGAACTATTTTCCGCTCCAGTCTACTGAACCGCGCTTTTGTTATTATTTCTTTTTTTATTGTGATACTTTTTTGTAACAGTTGTACACAATCGTTCTCAAAAACAGAGCAACCTGGGGGTACTATTGCCCCCATGTCGGAAAATGCATTCACCAAGCCAGAACCACCGCTGTCAATTGATACGGCTCTTTATCACCAAAAAAATATTCAGGTCGCAAACGGCGACAGTTCAGGTTTATGGCCAGTGAATGCGCCCGTTCCTTTACCAGGTGCTATATTGCCTTTTAAGCGTATCGTTTCTTATTACGGTAACCTATATTCCAAACAAATGGGAATTCTTGGTGAATTGCCGCCTGCCCAAATGATGGCGAAACTAAAAAGTGAAGTCAAAAAATGGGAAGC